>NZ_QXXA01000003.1 GCF_009911265.1 Senegalia massiliensis
CCCCAATGTATAAAAACCACTACTTTATCTGATACATTTTTAGCCTTTTTGATATCTTCTTGCATTTTATCCTCATCAATTAAATTAACCATATTATCTAACTCGTTAGAGTTTAATCTACTATCATTTCCATTTAATCCATAAGTATATGATAAAAATGATAATGTAATATCATTCTTTTCTTTTAATATAAATGCTCTATACTCTTCTTCACTAGTACCTATATAATCTATCCCATTATTTTCTATGTTTTTTATAGTATTTACTATTCCTATTTTACCAGTATCTAAAGAATGATTATTTGCAGTTGTTAATATATCAATCCCCGAATATTTTAAAGCATCTACAGTAGAATCTGGACTATTAAATGAGGGATAACTAGATATAGGCATTTCACTTCCTGCAGTAGTAGTTTCAAAATTGGATATTGCTATATCTGAATTTTCTAAGTGGGGTTTTACATTTTCAAATACTCTTTTAAAATCATATTCTTTTGTATTATTATTATATGCAGATTTAAGTTGAGCACCATGAAACATAATATCACCTGTAGCAGATAGTGAAAGTTCACTATATTTTTCTATTTCTTCTTCTACTATATTATTTTCATCTTGTTCTTGATTCTTACTTTCATTCTGTTCTAACTTTTCACTATTATCTAAGTCTGAACAACTAACAGTTATTGTAACAGTAAAGATAATTATAAACAAAGTTAATAAAACTTTTTTCAAATATATCACTTTCCTTTATCTTTTAGTAAAGTCCATAATGTACATGGTAATATCATCTTCCATATGAGCTTCTCCCCTAAATTCAGTTAAATCATCACATATTTTTTTCAAAAGCCCCTTAGAATTGAGATAATATTTATCTTTAATTAAAACTTTAAGCCTTGAAAGACCATATTGTTCATTAGTATTATTAGTTTCTTCTATTACACCATCAGTGAAAAATAAAATTCTATCTTCTAGTCCTAATTTTATTGTTTCATTATGGTAATCAGGTACGAAAATACTTCCTAATTTACAGATTGGAAATCCATCTTTAAGTTCTAACAACTGTATTTTTCCATCATTTTTAATATGAATAGGATTACAATTAAGTCCTGCTGAAGAATATGTAAACTCACTTGTCTCTATATTTAAAACTCCATATAACATAACCATGTGAGTTTCTTCTGGAAAGTCTGATTCATTAAATACTTCATAAAAATCCTTTAACACTTCTTTAGGATTCAAATAAAACTCCTTATCTTCCTCACCTTCAGCATCAAAAGGTGTTAATACTCTATCTGCAAATATAGTAAGCATTGCAGAAGATACACCATGTCCTGATACATCTATTAAAAACATACCTAAATTTTTTTCATCTATTTTAAAATACTTATATGAATCACCACTTAACTTACCCCAAGGAATATATTCAGAATAAAATTTAACACCTAAATGATTCTCATATTTTTTAGGAACTAATGCCATTTGTATTTGTTTTGCAGCATCCAATTCTTTTAACATCTTATTATTCATATTTTTAAGCTTATAATTTGCTATAGCCATTTCCTTTGTTTTCTGCTTTGCAATATCTTCAAGTCTAATTACATGATTGTTAAGTTGTTCTCTCATTTCAGAAGCTTTCCTATATGGATCTTTAATATTTTCAATAAACAAAACTCTAAATATAAGGAAATAAGAAATAACTTTAAATACATGTCCTAATAAATTTATACTATCATGTACATTTATATACATAGTAAATGTTATTTCAGATGCTATTGCTATAGTTATAGCTATTAACATATGTTTAGTTAATATGCTATTTTTTTCTTTACTAGTTTTATAAATCAAATACATACTTACAACTAAAAGTAAAACCACAATATATTCTAAGACTATTTTTGTACTAGTAAGTCCTGTCTTTTCATCAAAAAAAGTAGGAATTATACTTGAATTGTATATAACTAGATAACCTAGTACAATTGTAAAAATAGTACTTAATAAAATAAAGTATCTTTTATTTATTTTAGATATAGTTTCTTTCTCAAAAATATTTGCAAATAATAAACCTAATGCCATTATAATTCTTGCAAATATCCAGAATGCTGTAGCTTTTTGTGATAAATTTTCAGTTAAAAACATAGGCATACCATTATAGGATAAGAAATGCATTATATCTAAAAGACCTACTATATAGAAAGTATTAGCAAATATAACATTTCTTATGCTATTAGTGAAATCATAAATATTATATAATGCTAAAAATATAGAAAATGATACTAACACACTTAATATTTCAAATATTGTATGTAAAACTAAAAATAGTTGTTGATCTAAAAAAACATTAAATAAACTACTAAATCTCACAAACATTATAATAATCATGCATAATATTGCAATAATTATAGTGTGAAATTTAGTGCTACTTGTATCTATATTTAATTTCTTTGCGAACATTTACTGCCTCCCCAAATCTCAAAATTATATACCCCCACTAATACTACATTTATTATATCAGAAAAAAATACAGAACAACAGTTTTTTAAAATTAAATTTTATACTTAATAAACTTTATCAATTGATAATTTAATGTTATAATTAATAATTAATGGCTATTTAATTGCAATATTATAACATAGGGGGAATGTTATGAGAAATGATGTAATTATTATAGAAAATAAAGAAGACAATATTAATATTATTGAAAATTTAATTTATGAAGAACTGGGAAGAAAAAGTACTTCTGTACATTTAGGTGTAACTGTTGAGAAAATATTATATATTGTAAAAAATAATTATATTGACTTAATAATTTTAAACTTAGATTCAACTTTAAAAGATATATTTAAAATCTTGGATAAAATAAATTATTTAATCAATAAACGCGAATTTAATATTCCAATAATTGTCTATTCTAATTCATTTAATAAAGATACTGTTGAGAAATTATTTGAATTAGGTGCAATAGATTATTTCATTGACCCATTATCTTCAGATGAAAAATTGTCAGTTCTTTCTTTTAAAATAAAAAATGCATTAAAAAATTATAAATATAATAAATATCAGCTGAAAATTAATGCTGAAAATAAAAAGCAATTGAGATTAGGTACTATACTTCAAAAATCTTTAATGTTTAAATATAAAGAACTTCAAAATATAAAAATTTCAGGAAGATATATACCTTCAACTGGTTTAGGTGGAGATTGCTATGATTCAATAGAAACAAACGGTAAAACATGGTTTATGATAGCTGATGTTATGGGACATGGAGCAAGTGCTGCCATGGTTTCATTTATGGTAAAAGCACTTTTTAATCAATTAGCAACTATGTATAAAACTCCTAAAAAGTTATTAGAAGAAATAAATACTACTTATTATAAAATGTTTGAAAATAAAAGCGATATTATCTTTTCTATATTCATAGGTACAATTTATAAAAATAAATTAACCTATTCTTCTGCTGGTCACCCTTATCCCATCTTTTATGATCATGAAACTAAAAATACTCAATTTCTATCCAATAATAATATATTAATAGGTATCACCCCAAATTCAAATTTTTCTCAAAAAACAAGAATTATAAATGAAGGAGATATTATATTTTTATATACTGACGGTTTATATGAACAAATTCCTGATATGCGTGATATAAATTTAATAAATATGTATATTAAAACTAATAAAGATATTCTCATAAAAAACCAAGAATTATTTATGGATAATATAATAAAGCAATTCAATGATACTGAACAATTTGAAGATGATGTAGCTATTTTAACAGTAAAAAAGAAGTAAGGATTCCTTACTTCTTTTTTACTTTGTAAATGCTGTAAATTTTTCTCTTTTTGCTCCACATATAGGACATACATCTGGAGCTCCATCTATAGCTGTGAATCCGCACACATCACAAATGTGTACATCTTCTATATCATAATCTTCACCTTTATCTACTGATTTTTTTGCTTCTAAATATAATCTTTCATGTACTTTTTCTGCCTCAAGTGCATAATGCATTGAAGTTATTGCTGATCTTTCTTTTTGCATCTTAGCAACTTCTAGGTATGCAGGATACATTTGATGAATTTCAAAATGTTCACCATCTGCTGCCCCTTGTAAGTTTTCAGAAGTAGTCCCTATGCCAAATCCACCCATTGATGCAACTAAATGATCACCATCTACATTTGCAAGTGCAGTAAAGTGGTTAGTAGCATGTACTTCTTCTGCATAAGATATTGCAATAAATAACCTTGCAACATTTGGGAAACCTTCTTTTTCTGCTTTATCAGCCCATATTCTATATCTCATATGTGCTTGAGATTCCCCACCATAAGCAGATCTTAAATTTTCAGCTGTCATTTCATTCATAATAAAACTCCTCCCTTTATTGTTAATAATATATCTTGCCAATAATCTTATACCCAGAATATCTTTATAAAAACATATATAATATTAAATAGCTTCATATTTATTTGCCTTGGTTTTCTAAAGTATAATCATACATTGTAATAGCATAATCTAAAGAAGATATACTACCTGTTATGGAGGTTAAACTTGTTCCATTATTATATAATGATCTTATCCCTCTAGAATCAAAATTCATTCCCACTAGCTTTGTATCTAATTCTAGAAATCAGTTCAACTCACCTCTTAACTTAGGGTTTAGTACATATTTTAGTATTTTAAATATTGCAGTTATTAAAAAGTAAAGAAGAGCTATCATAATCCCCATTGCCATAACTACTTTGATTTCACCTAATTCATAATTTTTAAACATCACATATGCAAGACCTGGATATGCAAACATATACTCTACTAATACAAGAGTAGATATTATAATAGTTGCTATAGCTGAAAATGAATCTAATAAATCCATTATGGCATTTCTAAGTACATGAATATATATTATCCTCCTATTTGAAGCACCTTTACCTAAAGCAGTTTTAACATAATTTTTTTCAAAATTTTGATCTATTGAAAGTGATGTTATCCTAGCAATATAACTCATAGGTATAAGAGTTAATGCAAGTATAGGAAGAATCATATGCCTTATTTCACCATGTCCTGCAGCTGGTACTAATTCTATTCCATTTCTATATAATATTACAGCTAAAAATTGTAATACTAATATCAAAAATACATCTGGCATAGCAAGTACTGTAAGAGTAGACAATGTCTTTAAATTTGAAGAATATCTCTTTTCTCTTTTGCTATCAAATATTCCTTTAAGAATTCCAAATACTATAGCAAAGAAAAGAGAAAATGAAAGTAAAATTACTGAATTTTTAAAGCTTGATTCTACAAAATTAAATATAGATTTATTTGTATTACTAGTTCCAAATGTGCCTGATAAAAGAGTTTCATAATAGTCAAATACATTTTTAATAATTGCTTTAAACTCTATATTTGTTTCAAAACTTTTTTCTCCTAAAGGAAGTACTATAAAATTATTGGGGGTTAAATTTAATAATGCAAGTATAAGTGTAAGGGTAACAAACCCTATTATTAGATTTAAAAGTATGTTTAATATAAGTTTTTTATTTATATTCAACTTTCTCTCCCCCTTTTGAATTTTCTATTACTTTTTCCTCTAAAAAACAAGCTGATTTATGATTTTCTCCAACTTCTGTAAGTTTTGGCTCTAACTTTTCACATATATCCATCTTATATAGACAACGGGTATGAAATACACATCCAGAAGGCGTATTTATAGGGCTTGGTATTTCTCCTTTTAATATTATCCTTTTTTGCTCTATTTTAGGATCAGGATGTGGAAATGCTGATATGAGTGCTTCTGTATATGGATGTTTTGGAGAGTTATATATATCATCTACCTTTCCTATTTCCATTAATTTTCCTAAATACATAACACCTACAGTATTAGATACATGTCTTACTACATTTAAACCATGAGCTATAAATAAATATGTTAAACTATATTCTTTTTGTAAATCTGTAAGTAAGTTCAATATTTTTGACTGAATTGACACATCTAGTGCTGAAACTGGTTCATCACATAGTATAAATTTTGGTCTTGTAGATATGGCTTTAGCTATACCTATTCTCTGCCTTTGCCCACCACTGAATTCATGGGGAAATTTTTTCATATCTTTTGATGAAAGCCCTACTATATTAAGTAACCTCTTTACTTCTTTTTCTCTTTCAAATCTAGGTACTATATTATGTATCTTAAGTGGTTCTGTTAGTATATCTTCTATTATCATCTTTGGGTCTAATGCCCATGATGCATCTTGAAATATTATTTGTAAATCCTTTCTCATCTTTCGAAATTTAGCTTTAGAATACTTATATATATCTTCACCTTCTACATATACACTACCACTAGTAGGACTTAGCAACCTCAGCATCAAAAGCCCTGTAGTACTTTTGCCGGAGCCACTTTCACCTACTAATCCAAATGTTTCCCCTTTATTTATACCAAAAGAAATTCCATCTACTGCTTTTAATGTCTTTTCATTTTTAAATATATTTGAATTATTTACATCAAAATATTTCTTTAAATTCTGAACTTCTATTAATTTTTCATTACTCATCATTACTGTCCTCCTCATAATGCCAGCATCTTACAAAATGACCCTTTTTATATTCTACGAGTTTTGGATTATTATCTATACATTTATCCATACGTCTATTACACCTTGGATAAAAAGCACATCCCTTTTCTTTAATTTCTAAATCTGGTACATTTCCTTTAATAGTGTACAGTTCTTTTGCAGGATCATTTAATCTTGGTATACATTTCATAAGAGATACTGTGTATGGATGAAGTGGATTTTTATATAATTCATTTGTATATGAAATTTCTCGTATCTTTCCACTATACATTACCATTATCCTATCAGCTATATTTGTAACTACTCCTAAATCATGTGTTATAAATAATACTGACATATTTAATTCACTTTTTAAATTCTTTATAAGTTCAAGAATTTCAGCTTGTATTGTAACATCAAGTGCTGTAGTAGGTTCATCTGCTATTAAAAGTTTTGGATTGCAAATAAGCGCCATGGCAATCATTACCCTTTGTCTCATACCACCACTTAGTTCATATGGATATGAATTATATCTTTTTTCAGGTTCTGGTATATCTACTTTCCTTAAAAGTTCTATAGCCTTTTCCTTTGCATCACTGCCCTTTATATTAGTATGAATTTTTAATACTTCTTTTATTTGATAACCTACCTTTAACATAGGATTTAGCGAAGTCATAGGCTCTTGATATATCATAGATATATCTTTTCCTCTTATATGTCTAAGTTCTTTATTCTTTTTTTGTAACAAATCTTCTTTTTCAAATATTACTTTGCCATTTACTATTTTACCTGGTGGAATAGGTACTATTCTCATTATAGATTTGGCAGTTACAGATTTTCCACTACCTGATTCACCTATTAAAGCTACTATCTCTCCCTTTTTTATGTTAAATGATACATCATCTACTGCATGAATAGTTTTATTTTCTAATTTAAAGTATGTTGTAAGATTTTTTACTTCAAGTAAATTTTCCATAATATCGCCCCTTTTCCTATACTTCTTATATTCTATAAAAGGTTTAATATTCCTTTTTTATTTAGGTTGTAATATATTCTTAATATTTATAGTATTGAAACCTTTAACCTCTTACTCTACCATTATCATTATTCATAATTTCATATAATTCCAATATATAATGGTTGTTATTATAAATATCTGAAATTTTAAATTCTAATCCATTTACTCCTATTCGACCTAATAATATAACTGCACCTATAATTATTGTTAATATAATTTTTTTTAATATAGTTCATCCTCTTAAATTAATATTTATTTTCTATTTCATAAGCTTTTCCAAAAGCTTTTAGTGCCTCTTTTATTTTATTGTTATCCCTATAAATCTTACCAAGCTTTAGATATATGTTAATTAATTTATTTTTATGTTCCTTATTATGTTCTAATAACTTTATTGCTTCTTTTATATTTTCTATAGCTCCTTCATAGTCTTTCTTATCTACATAATAGTCTATATAGTGATTTAAACCTTTTATTATATGTTTTTGTATATTATTTTCTTTACTAATATTTATTCCTTCTTCTAAACATTCTAATGCTTTTACTTCTTCTTGGTTTTTCAAGTAATATTTATATAATTCATATAATGTAGTAGATAATTCTTTTAATTTTAATTTTTCTTTTATTTCTTTTGCTTTCATTAAATGATTATATGCTTTCTCAAATTCTTCATTTTCTAAATAAATGTGACCTAAATTGTTTTCTATAAATGATGTGAGTTTTTCATCTTCTTTATCAGTAATAATTCTTTTTGATTTTTCTAATATTTCTTTTGCTTCTTCGAATTTTCTTTCATCCATAAGTACCGAGGAGTATTTAAGTAAACTATAGCTATATCTTGTTCTATCTTTAGTTTTTTCATCTATTCTACAAGCTTCTTTAGCATATTTTAGTGCTAATTTATTTTCACCCATTTCATCATAGCAAGCTGAAATATTAAATAATATATCACTCTCTATTTTTAAATCAATTATATCTGATTTACTATAAAATAACTGTGCTTGATTATATTTTTGAAGTGCTACTTCATTTAATTCTTTTTTATAATATATATTTCCTTCTTTTATATACGTTCTTGCAAGTCTATTGTAATCTTCTATTTTACTAAAATAGTAAACGTTTTTATCAAGTATATCCAAAGCTTTCTTGTAGTCTTCATTTTGAATATAATAATCTGATACCTTTAAATTAGATATACCAATGATATAAAATAGGTTATACTCTTCTGAAAATTCTGTTATTTTATTATGTAAATCTTCTATTTCTCCTTTGTCATCTAATTCTATAAATACTTCTAATTCTTTAAGCCATAGATTACAGTAATTTTCAGATTGAGCTTTTTCTGTTTCTAACAAATACTCTAATGTAGTATCTAATTTTTCAGCTAAGTATTTTAATAACTTCATACTAGGACTTACTTTACCATTTTCCACTTGACTTAATTGAGCATTAGTTACAAAATCTCCACCTAACTCTTTTAAATATAATCCTTTTTCCCTTCTAAGCCTTTTTATCTTTTCTCCTACTTTCAATATTTCCATAAATTTCACCTTACTTAATTTTATAATTTTATTTAATTAAATTTTAACATTAATTTAAAAGTATAGAAAGTATTTTTTAACGGTTAGTTCTAAAAAACTATTTTGTTTTTATTTTTATTTTTCTTATGATATAATTACAATATAAGGTAATATTAGAAAAATAGAGGTGAAACAATGCTAAATATAGCTATTTGTGATGACGAAAATGCCATATGCAATCAATTAGAAAACATTCTATTAGATATTAGTCCAAAATATAATATAAAAATTGAAATAGATATATTTTATACCGCTGAAAAACTATACAAAAGTTTATTAAATAAAAATAAATATGATTTAATTTTTTTAGATATTGAATTAAAATATATGAGTGGAGTCGAATTAGGAAGAAAAATAAGAGAAGATATAAATGACCAACTTACTCAAATAATATATATTTCAAGTAAAACTTCATATGCTATGGAATTGTTTTCTATAAGACCTTTAGATTTCTTAATTAAACCAATTAGTACGAAAAAAGTGGACACAACATTTAGCACAGCCATGAAATTAATAAAAAACAAAAATATTTTTTTTAATTATCAAAAAGAAAAAGTATATCATCGTATTCCTATAACAGATATACTCTATTTCGAAAGCAATAATAGACGAATAAATATATATACTTTAAATGGAAAAGATTCTTTTTACAGTACTTTAAAAGAAATTTTTAATGAATTAAATGATTATGGATTTGTATTTATTCATAGATCTTATCTTATCAATATAAATCATGTAAAAATCTTTAAATACAATAAAGTAACTTTAACAGATAATACAATCCTAAATATTACTCAAACTTTTAGAAAAAACTTAAGAGAGTTGCAGATGAAGATAGGTGAAATTTAATGAACACTATTAATTATGTCTTATTTTATCTTATAGTAAATATTTTATATGTATATACCATATTTAGATTTATGGGAGTTTTTTTTGAACGAGAAAAAATAAAGAGAAAAGAAGTATTTTCTTATTTTATTTTTTATATAGTAATTTCTTTTATTTTTTTAGTCTTTAATATACCTTTACTTAGTTTAATTACAAATATAATTTCTTTTTTTCTACTATCTTTAAATTATAAGTCAAATTTTAAAAAGAAAGTTATCTCTATATTTTTTATAATTTCAATAATGATGTTTTCAGAAATTATAGTTACTTTGTTTATGGTTAATATAGATTTATCTATTTTTAAGTCAATCTATCTAGATATTTCTATTATAATTTTTAGTCGAATAATAAGCTATCTTATCGTATTAATATTTGAAGGAGCTAAAAATGTAAAAAACAATATAGAATTACCTAATATTTATTGGTTTTCTGTCTTTTTTATTCCTTTAAGTTCTATGTATTTAACATTGTTACTTTTTCAAAATAGTAATTTGAATAAATATGAATTATTAATCTCCATACTAATATTATTTATAATCAATATAGTTACTTTTTATTTATATGATATGTTAACTAGAATATATAAGGAGAAAATACAAAATGAATTATTAGAGAAACAAAATCAATATTATGAAGAACAATTTAAAATTATGAATTCTTCTTATAAAAAATTAAAAGCTATAAGACATGATTTAAAAAATCACCTTATAGCTATAGAAGATTATATAATTCATAATAAAAAAGAAAAAGTACTAAAATATATAGAAAAAATTAATACTTCATCTTATGATAAAAGAGAGTTCGCCCATTCTGGTAATGTAGATATTGATAGTATATTAAATTATAAAATTCAATATGCCAAGTCAAAAGGTATAAGTATAGATTTAAATTTAAATATACCATATGATTTAAATTTAGATTCTTTTGATATGATTATAGTAATTGGCAACTTAATAGATAATGCCATAGAAGCAACTTTTAAATTAGAAAATGATAAAAGATTTATACATATTAATATATTTTATGATAGAAATATACTTCATATGCACTTTAAAAATAACTTTGATGGTAAGATTATAAAAGAGAAAGAAAAAATCCTAACCACAAAAAAAGATAAGTTTAATCATGGTATAGGACTTAAAAATGTTAAATATATATTAAATAAATATGAGGGGGACTTAGATTGTAGTTATGATGATAATATATTTTATGTAAAATTATTATTTTATTTATAAATATTTATTGTACTTTTCCAAATAAAATCATTATTGAGAGTATAAATAAAGATATAGATATTGTAAGGGCAATATTATTAACTTTTAATATTAATAACATCAAAACTATAGCTAATTCTAAAATACACATCATTTTTGATATGATTTTATATTTCTTTGCTTTTTCTTTATTAGAAAAATTATTAATATCTTCTACTGGAGATAGTAATACTATAAATGATGATATGATTACTAAAAATAATATAATATAATTTGATGATGGAATATATTTTATAGATATCATTGCTATTATAGTTACAGCCAGAGAAAATATATAGCAATTTAAATTGTTACCTGCATCATATCCTCCTGCATATGAACGAATTGGTTCATAAGAAATAATAAAAATTATACTCTCTAGAACTCTATCAAATAATATTCCAATTACAATTATAGTTATAATATTTACTATCATAAGTATAATTCTTTTTAGTATAAGTCTATCAGGGCTATTAATGCTATTTTCGATTTTCATATTTTAATTCCTTTTAAAAAGTTATTTTTTATTTAGTTAATATAATTATATGATAAAAATATCCATGATATCTTCAAAATGTAATAACTCGTATTCTCCATGTCATAACTCATAATTATTTATATTCCTATATAAAGTATTTCTACCTAATTACACAAACTAATTATAAAAAAAGCTTGAACTATTTAAAAGTTCAAGTTTTTTATGAAAATATAGTTGAATGTTTAATTTCTAACTTTTAAAAGAAGATGATTTTTTCTCTTATTTTTATATTTATCTGCATACATATTTTCATCAGCAGTTTTCAAAACTTTTTCTATAGGCTTTTCTCCAATTTTTATTAAATCCCAACCAATAGAAATACTCATAACAAATTCATTATGAATTTTGTTATACTCTCCAACAGAATTTTTAATTCTATTTACCAAACTATTTATATCCTCTTTTTTTATATTGTATAATATAATAGCAAATTCATCTCCACCTATTCTTGCTACTGTATCACCTTCCCTAAGATTACTTTTTAATATTTTTGCAGCATCTTTAAGATATTTATCTCCCATTAAATGTCCCTTACTATCATTAACTTTTTTCATATTATCAAGATCAGCCATTACAATTCCAAGAGTTTCATATCCTAATTCATTGATTAATCTCATTTCTTTTTCAAAATAGAGTCTATTATACAATCCTGTTAATGAATCTTTTAAGCTAAGTATTGAAAGTTTTTTATTAACTTTTTCAAGTTCTATTGTTTTTTCTTGTAATTGTTGATTATACTTATTTAATTTATAAAAAAGAGTTTTATATGGCTCTTTTAAATTTATAAAATTTAAAGCCTTATATAAAAGATAATAAGAAATTATTTTAAATATATATCCTAATGAAATATATATATTTTCTTGTCCTAAAAAGTTAATAAAAAAACTATTAGAAATTAAGAGTGAAACCATGGAACTCATAAGTATATAATACATCTCATTATGAAAATACTTTTTATATTTAAACATAGTTATAATACTTAAAGATATTAATATAATTGCAAAAAACATTATTACAAAGGTAGAAGGGTTAAAAATATTAGTCACAAATATAATAAATAGGGAAAATATACTTACACTTAAATATATTAAAAAAAATAAATGTAATCTAAATTTAAAATGAAAATTTAGAAATGATACAAAAAGAGATATTGATTGAATTATTCTCGATATAAGCCATAAATTTATATGAATAGACATAGAATAATTAAATATACCTATATTAGGATTAGTTAAAATGTGTAATATATCAAAAAAGGCTACAAAACCATAAGAAAGTCCTAAAAAAGTAAAATAGTGAGTTTGCGAAATTTCATAAGTATTTAATGCTATTATAGCCATTGACATTCCAATTATTATAGCAAAAATATTTGATATAACTTGAAAAAAAATAAAATTTTGAAAAGATATATATACATATATAATTATTAATAAGCCTAAAATTAATATAGAAAAAATTCTGTTATTTTGTTTTAATATTATATCTTTAGATGTCATAAGATCACCCCGTATAGGTCTAAAGTCCTATTAGTCTTTAGTGATTTATACCCATATAATGTTCTATATAACAAAAATTAAGAGCATTTTAAAAATGCTCTTAATTTTAATAGTTAAATAAATAGATTAACATCTGAGTTTTCTGCTGCACCTAAATAATTTGCAACTCCACCTATTTCTACTCCATCTATAAGTTCTTCTCTTTTTATTCCCATAACATCCATACTCATTGCACAAGCTACTATTCTTACACCATTTTCTTGTGCTTTTTTTATTAACTCTTCCAGTGAATCAATATTTTTATCATTCATTACTTTTCTAATCATTTTTGATCCCATGCCAGCCATATTCATACGAGACAGTCCTAATTTCTTACTTCCTCTAGGCATCATTTTTGAAAACATTTTATCCATAAAACTTTTATCTGTTTCTACCTTCTCATCTTTTCTTAAAATATTTAATCCCCAGAATGTAAAGAACATGGTAACTTCTCTACCCATAGATGCTGCACCATTTGCAATTATAAAGGAAGCTATAGCTTTATCTAAATCTCCACTAAATACAACCATACTTTTATCTTCTTTAGGATTTATTACTTCTTTATTTTGAGTTTTTACAATTGAACTACCCTTTTTTAAAATAGCTAAAAATGAATTTTCTTCTTTTTTAGTTGATATCAAAGTATTACCTGTTCTTTCTGCCCATGTTTTTATATCACTCATAAAGCCAGGATCAGTAGCTTTTACTTCTAATATATCTCCCTCTTCTAATTCTTTCATTTTATTAAAAACTTGCATAATAGGTCCTGGACATTGAAGCCCACAAGCATTCAATTTTACCGTTTTTCTTTCTGTGTCCTCTGTATTCTCTAAATTTCCAGCTTCATCATAATTAATATCTGCGCTACATGCTTCAGTTGAACAATTATCATCATTACAATCCATACAACTAAAAGTAGAATATCCTCCATTTAGATTCATTACATTTTTAAATCCATTTTGTTTTAATATTCTAGTTGCAATATATCCTCTTACTCCTATAGCACAATAGACTACTATTGTTTTATCTTTATCTAATTCATTTAATCTTTTTCTTAATTCATCTACAGGTATATTAATAGAGTTATCTATAAAACCAAGCTGTCTCTCAATATCTTCTCTAACATCAAGAATTATAGTATTACTAATATCTAAAGTTTCTATCTCATCATAGTTTATAACATCTACATCACCTTTTAGTATGTTTTCAGCTGTAAAACCTGCCATATTTACAGGATCTTTGGCCGATGAATAAGGTGGTGCATAAGCAAGCTCTAATTTTTTCAAATCATAAATAGTACTATTAAATCTAATAGCTGTTGCAATTACATCTATTCTTTTATCTACTCCATTATATCCTACAATTTGAGATCCTAATACTTTTCCAGTTTTATCAAATATCAATTTTATTGTCATTGGTATTGCCCCTGGATAATATCCTGCATTTGATTTCGAATGTATTAGTGCAACAAAATAATCCTCTTTATATTTTAAATTATTTTTCTTTAAGGTTTTTTCATTTATACCAGTACTAGCTATAGTTAAATCAAATACTTTTGCAATTGAAGTTCCCTGAGTCCCCTCATATTTTTCATATCTACCTACAATATTATTTGCAACAATCCTACCTTGTTTATTAGCAGGACCTGCAAGTGGTACCATTGTCTTGCTTTTTGTATTGAAATCAATTACTTCTACAACATCTCCTAATGCATATATATTATCGTCAGAAGTTTTTAAGTATTCATCAACTATTATTCCACCACGTTTATTAGTTTCAAGTTCTGCGGTTTTTGCAAGCTCTGAATTAGGTCTTATACCAATTGAAAGAATTATCATATCCGTTTCAATTTTATCACCACTTTGTAAAACTACAGTTGTACTTCCATCATTCTTATTTATAAATTCTTTAACTCCATCTTCTAATACTAATTTAACCCCTTTACTTCTTATATGATTATGAGCTATTTGAGCCATTTCATAATCTACAGGAGCCATAACTTGATCTGCCATTTCTATAATAAAAACCTCTAGTCCTTTATCATGAAGATTTTCTGCCATCTCAAGTCCTATAAATCCTCCACCAATAACAGCTGCTCTTTTTGGTTTTTTTGTATCCATATATGACTTTATTTTATCTGTATCTGGTATGTTCCATAATGAAAAAATATTCTCTGCATCTATTCCTTTTATTGGTGGTCGTAAAGGTGTAGAACCTGGTGAAAGAACTAAAACATCATAACTTTCCTTATATTCTTGGTTATTATCTAACTTTTTTATAGTGATTTCTTGTTTATCTCTATCTATACTTATGACTTCATTTTTAACTCTTACATCAATATTAAATCTAGAATTCATGTCCTCTGGAGTTTGAAGTAATAAATTATCTCTTTCTTCTATAGTACCTCCAATATAGTAAGGAAGTCCACAATTTGCAAAAGAAATATATTCTCCTCTTTCTATCATTATTATTTCTGAATCTTCATCCATTCTTCTAAGCCTTGCAGCAGTACTAGCACCACCTGCTACCCCACCTACTATAACTATTTTTTTTGACATTTATATTTCCTCCTATAATATAATATTTGCATATTTGAATAATACGATTATATTGTTAAAAATAATGCATTTATAGGCATTATTTTATAATTGAACTTATTATTTTTTTTGCATCTTCATCTATAACATAATAATTTATCTCAGTACCATTTCTCTTTCCTTCAATAATACCTGCAGCTTTAAGTTTTGCTAAATGCTGAGATATTGTGGATTGAGGAGCATTTAAACAGCTTTGAATTGTAGAAACATTCCTACCTTCTTGTTCCATAAGTCCATGTACAATACATAGTCTTATAGGGTGTGCTAGTGATTTTAATATTTCTGATTTTTTATCAAATATATCTTTTTTCCCTAAATCCATATTTATCTCTCCTAATATTAATATATTCTAATTTTATGATATAACAATAAATTTTGCAAGTATTTATTTAAATTTCTTTCTATTTATGATAAAATTAAAAAAGTAATTATGTTAAAAACTTATCTGAGTAAACTCTTCTATATTTTTCCAATATATATTTTAATCAATTTTTCAATATTTGGAGGTGCTTATGAATAGAAATCTATCTATACAAATTGACAAAACCGAAAATTCTATAATAAAATATGTGCTTTTAATTTTACCTATATCATTTATAATCTCTGCATTTCTTTTAGATGATATTGATACAATAATAAAGGGACTATACAATATCATGTGGAGCGAAGACATACTTTTAACTGACTATTTAGAAATAGCAGGTATTGGTGCTACTTTAATAAATTCATCATTAATAACATTTTTTAATTTATTTCTTCTACATAAATTAAAAGTGCCTATAAATGGTACAGCTATTGCTGGTGTATTTATTGTTGCAGGCTTCTCATTTTTTGGCAAAAATATATTTAATGTTTGGCCAATATATATAGGAACTTTTATTTATTCAGTTTATCAAGGTAGAAAATATCGTTCTGTTATATATATATCAATGTTTGCTACATCTCTTTCTCCAATTGTAAGTCAATTATCATTTGGACTTGGTCTCCCTCTCATAGAGGGAATTGTCTTAGGATGGCTTTTTGGCATAGGAATTGGTTTTATAATAACTCCACTTTCTGCACATTTAGTTCGTGCACATGATGGTTATAATATTTATAATGTAGGCTTCACGGCAGGATTTATTGCTACAGTTCTTATAGCAGTACTTAGAAGTTATGGTTTGGATATCAGTACACAATCTATATTATCTTCAAAATATGATACTTTCTTGAAAGTTTTTTTACTTTCATTTTCTATAATACTAATATTAATAGGTTATTTATTAAATAAGAAAACGTTTAAAGGATATAGAGAAATATTCGAGTACTCAGGAAGACTCGTTACAGATTTTATTTTGCTCATAGGAATAGGAAATACTTTTGTAAATATGGGACTTATGGGTGTAATTTCAATTATTTATGTTATAATATCTGGAGGAGCAATTAACGGTCCAATTGTAGGAGGAATTTTAACAATAATAGGTTTTTCTGCATTTGGTAAACATCCAAAAAATACTATACCAATATTACTTGGAGTATTTGCTGCAGGACTTTTGAATATTTGGGATATAAATTCAACAGTTGTTATAATTGCTGGGTTATTTAGCACAACACTCGCGCCTATTGCTGGTGAATATGGTCCTTTTGCTGGATTTATAAGTGGGTTTCTTCATCTAGCTGTAGTAATGAATGTTGGAGTAGTTCATGGTGGAGTAAATCTATATAATAATGGATTTTCTGGAGGAATTGTTGCATCTGTTCTTGTTCCTATATTAGATACATTTTCGAAAGGAGATTGAAATTGAAGCATGATATTAAAAAAATAAGTAAAATAATTGACGAATTAACCACTTTTTGTCTTATACATGGAGCAAATAATATTAATATGAATGTAGAAAACAGTAAAGAATATTTCAAAATATCTTTTTATGTAGATTGTTTGGATTATAAAGACAAAAGAGTTTCTCGACTTGAAAGATTGTTAAATGTACCAAGACAAACAGAAATGGAAGAATTTTATTGGGAATTAACTGGTGAATCAGATCATGATTCAGAACTTAGTATAGTAGGAATGATGATTGACAAAGTTGAATTTATACATGAAAATGAGTCGCTTAAAATAATTTTATACAGATATAAATAACTCTCTATATGCAGGAGAGTTATTTTTTATGCCTTTTTTTGGTCACAAATATATATCAATAAGAGTATTATATATAGAAACAAGTTTAGCATAAGGAGTTGAATTTGTATGGACGATAAAAAATATAATGAAGAATATGAGAGACCAAATTATAGGTTGGCTCGTGCTTATGTGCCTTACCAGAAAATGTGTAAAGTATATGATTTAAAAGAGGCATTATGTAAAGGAACACTATTTCCTGAACTATATATGCCATATGAAATCCATAATAAAAAGAAAAGATGCTAATAGGAGGTGCAATTTATGGATTCTAGACAATTAGAATTATTAGAAGAGATTATGCAAGTAAGCTTTGGTTTAGTTGAAACAAATCTTTATCTTGATACTCACCCTGCAGATGAAAAAGCTTTAATGCTTCATAATACATTTTCAAAACAATATCGTGATTTAATGAAAGTTTATTCTAGAGAATATGGACCATTAATGTATACGGGTATGAGTATGTGTCCTTGGCAATATATAGATTCACCTTGGCCATGGGATATTGAATACAAAAAATGCAAATGGGAATAAGGAGGTAATTTTATGTGGATTTATGAAAAAAAGATACAATATCCTGTAAGAGTAGACTCCTGTAACCCTGCACTTGCAGCTATGATATTAGAACAGTTTGGTGGGGCAGATGGAGAACTATCAGCAGGTGTAAGATATTTAACTCAAAGATGGACTATGCCTACAAATCAGGCAAAAGGAATACTTACAGATATTGGGACTGAAGAACTTGCTCACTGGGAGATTATTGGTACAATTGTCTATAAGTTAGTAAAGGATGCTCCTATAGAAAAAATTAAAGGAACACCTTTTGAAGCACATTATGCAAATCATGGTAAAAGCCCATTCCCTCACAATGCAGCAGGAGTACCATGGACTGCTACATTCTTAAATTCAAAAGACGACCCTATAGCAGATCTTCATGACGATATGGCAGCAGAAGAAAAGGCTCGTGCAACATATGAACATCTTATAAATTTAAGTGATGATCCTGGTGTTAGAGATACCCTAAGGTTTTTAAGGGAAAGAGAAGTTGTACACTTCCAAAGATTTGGAGAAACTTTAAGAATAGTTGAAGATCATAAAAACAGCAAAAAATATTATTAAATTTAAATAAAATTTAATATCTAAAATATTAAAAATCTCTCTTAACAAACACTACTTGTGACTTATTTGTTAAGAGAGGTTTTTATAATATTTTAAAATCAACATAGCTAGAATATATATTTTAGTTCTTTTATACTATCTATTCTAATATCAGCTTCATCTAATTCACCAGGTTTATGAAATCCATAATTACAGCCTATAGTTAAAATATTATTTTTCTTTCCTGCTTCTATATCCTGAAATCTATCACCTATCATAACCATATCTGTAGGATATTTCTTCTTTAAAATAGCTAATATTTTATATTTAGGAGTATAATGATATTCTTCAGAACAAGCCATTTCTACAAAGTAACTATCTAATCCAAATATTTCTTTTGACTTATCTCTATAACCTATACTACAGTTACTAAGAAATACTAAATTATATCCCTTATCTTTTAAATATCTAAGAGTTTCTATTGCATGTGGATATAATACTGCTTTTCCAGAGTTTATTTGACTCACTATTTCTCTACCTATTATTTTACTTGCTTTATCTCTAATATCTGGATCAATGTTTGGCATAAACTCTTCCCACATTGCTTTGCTACTAAATCCTAGCCAATATGAAATTTCTTCATCATTCCATTTTTTCTCTGGAGCTTCACCTAAATTAACTAGATAATTATAGGATTTTCTAAATGCAGGTCCATAAATTTTTATACTATTATGAATAGTACCATCATAATCTAAAAATATTGTTTTTATATTTTCAAATATATTGATTTTCCCTATATTTCTCTTAATAAATTTGCCATTTCTATTGCTGTAATAGCTGCTTCAGACCCTTTATTTCCTGATTTTGTCCCTGCTCTTTCTATAGCTTGCTCAATAGTATCGGTTGTAAGTACTCCAAATATAACAGGTAATTCTGTTTCTAAAGATACATTTGCAATTCCCTTTGAAACTTCACTTGATACATAATCAAAATGTGGTGTAGCTCCTCTAATTACAGCACCTATACATATTACACCATCATATTTTTCTGACTTAGCTAACTTTTTAGCGACTAAAGGCATTTCAAATGCTCCAGGTACCCAAACAATTTCAATATCTTCTTCTTCAACCCCATGACGTTTAAAAGTATCTATAGATCCAGATAATAATTTACTTCCTATAAATTCATTAAATCTTCCTACTACTATAGAGAATTTTAACCCTTTAGCAATTAAATTTCCTTCGTATGTTTTCATTTACTTTTCCTCCTTAAAATTTAGCATGTGACCCATTTTTTTCTTTTTAGTTTTTAAATAATATTCATTTCTTTCATTATGATTCATCTGAATAGGTACTCTTTCTACAACTTCTATTCCATATCCTGAAATTCCTGATAACTTTTTAGGATTATTAGTCATAAGTTCTACCTTTCTTACACCTAAATCAGATAATATTTGAGCACCAATACCATAGTCTCTCATATCTTCTGGAAAACCAAGAGCTATATTAGCTTCCACTGTATCCATTCCTTTATCTTGTAGAGCATAAGCTTTGATCTTATTTATCAAACCAATTCCTCTTCCTTCTTGACGCATATAAAGTAATATTCCTCTTCCTTCTTCTTCAATATTTCTCATAGCTGCAGCAAATTGATCTCCACAGTCACATCTAAGAGAACCAAAGGCATCCCCTGTTAAACATTCTGAATGTACTCTTACTAATACTGGATTTTCATCAGATACATCTCCTTTAACTAGAGCTACATGATGTTCTCCATTTAGTTTATTAACATATCCTACTATTTTAAATTCTCCATATTTAGTAGGCATAAAAGCTTCTGATGCTCTTTCTATTAAAGATTCATTTTTTCTTCTATATTTAATTAAATCTGCTATAGTTATTATTTTTAAATTATGTTCTTTTACATATTCCATAAGCTCCGGTACTCTAGCCATTGTTCCATCTTCATTCATAATTTCACATATAACACCTGCAGGATATAAATTAGCTAACTTTGCTAAATCTACTGCTGCTTCTGTATGACCTGCTCTTTTTAATACCCCACCTTCTTTTGCTACTAAAGGGAATATATGTCCTGGCCTATTAAAATCATTTGATGTTGCAGTAGTATCTATTAATTTTTGAACTGTCATGGCTCTTTCTTCTGCTGAAATACCAGTGGTAGTTTCTGTAGAGTCAACAGATACTGTAAAAGCTGTTTCCTTTGGATCTGTATTTACAGATACCATTGGATAAATATCTAACTCATTAACTCTTTCTTTTGTCATAGGAGTACATATAAGACCTCTACCATATTTAGCCATGAAGTTTATTTCCCCAGCAGTTGCTTTTTCAGCTGCCATTAATAAGTCCCCTTCATTTTCCCTATTTTCATCATCTACTACTACAATCATTTTTCCCGCTTTAATATCTTCAATTGCTTCTTCTATTGTATTAAATTTATACATTTTGTCACCTTCCTTTATGCAAATCCATTTTCTTTTAAAAAATTTATATCTATTGAACTTTTTGGTTGATCCAACTTTTCAAATGTAATAAATCTTTCAATATATTTTCCAACCATATCACATTCTAAATTTACCTCATCACCTACTTTTTTACCTAATAATATAGTTTCTTCTTTAGTTAATGGTATAATTGAAACTTTGAAAATATTATCATCTACTAAAGCTACTGTTAAACTAGTTCCATCAATAGCTATAGAACCTTTATTAATGATATACTTCATAAATTCAGAGGTAAATTCTATAGAGACCCAAGTAGCATTATCTTCTTCCTCTATATCTTTAATAATACCTACTCCATCTATATGTCCAGATACAATATGTCCTCCAAATCTATCTCCTAATTTCATTGCTCTTTCAAGATTAACTCTACTTCCAGTAGTTAAATTTCTTAAATTACTACGTCTCATTGTTTCAGGCATAACATCTATAGTAAAACTACTTTTATCAAAATCCACAACTGTAAGACATACTCCATTAGTACTTATGCTATCACCTAGCTGTATTCTTTCTAAAACCTTCTGTGATTTAACAGTTATTTGAGCTGAATTAATACCCTTTACAACCTTATCAACTATTCCTATTTCTTCTAT
This sequence comes from Senegalia massiliensis, assembly GCF_009911265.1. NCBI lineage: Bacteria > Bacillati > Bacillota > Clostridia > Eubacteriales > Clostridiaceae > Senegalia > Senegalia massiliensis. Next base: position 22,327 of record NZ_QXXA01000003.1, read on the forward strand.
AAGTCCTGTAAACATTTATCTATCTTCCTTCCTTAAATAACCTTCAATTAAAATATCTTCATTGAATTTTGACATAGTCATATCTTTTAGAATAAATGCATCATCTATATAGGCTCTACCTTGTCCTCCAACTGGAGTTTTAGCATTCTTTCCTCCTATTATTTTAGGTGCTATGAAGGATAGTATTTTATCTACAATACCTTGTTCTAATGCACTATAGTTCAAAGTAGATCCTCCCTCTAATAGAATACTGTCTATCTTCATTCTAGCTAATTGACTCATCAAATCAGTTAAATCTACCTTCCCATTTTTTAATGGAGTAATTATAACTTCTCCACCTTTTTCTTTAATTAATTGTATTTTTTGATCATCAATTTTTTCAGTTGTAGCTATAATTGTTTTTGATTTTGATTTTATATTTAATACATTAGCATCTAAAGGAACTCTTCCATTTGTATCTACAATTATTCTAATAGGATCTAAATATCTATCATCAAGTCTTGTTGTAAGTCTAGGATTATCCTTTAATACAGTACCTATACCTACCATAATGGCAGATACTTTATGTCGTATTTGATGTACATATTTTCTAGACAATTCATTAGTAATCCACTTTGAATCTCCAGTATATGATGAAATTTTACCATCTAAAGTCATTGCTGTTTTTAGTATACAAAATGGCTTATTCTGAGTTATATACTTTATAAAAATCTCATTTACTTTTTTTATTTCTTCTTCTAAAACTCCTACTTTAACCTCTATACCATTAGCTCTTAAAATTTCAATGCCTTTTCCTGCTACTAAGGGATTAGGATCTTTCATCCCAATGATTACTTTTGAAATACCTTTCTCAATAATTTTATTTACGCAAGGAGGAGTTTTTCCAAAGTGAGAACAAGGCTCTAATGTAACATACATTGTAGCATCCTTCACATCTTCTATAGCATTATTAAAAGCATTAACTTCAGCATGAGGACCACCATAAAGTTCATGATAACCTTCTCCAATTATTTTTTCATCTTTTATTATTACTGCTCCCACTAAAGGATTTGGGCTAGTATATCCTTCACCTCTTTTAGAAATTTCTATGGCTCTTTTCATATGTTTTATCTCCATTTACTCCCTCCCAACTCTTATCATTAAAATATTCCTTTTTTATTATGTCCTTTCTTAAAACTATTAATTATTATATTATTTGAACAAAAAATAAAAGCTCTGAAGGTTCACCTTCAGAGCTTTATAAAAATCATATATTATATATAAACACATCACAATAATATATAAACTTATATTTATTAATTATATCTTCTTCCATCCAGACTTTACTGTCGGTCTTGGAATTTCACCAAGTCAGCCATATTTTCATATGGGTCGCGGACTTTACCGCCGGTCGGGAATTTCACCCTGCCCTGAAGATCTTATTTAATTTTATGTTTAAAATATATCATTGTTAATTGGTTTTTGTCAAGGCAAATCTTAAAAAAGTTAGCTGTTATTATATTGTATCTTCATTTCTAAACTCTAATATATTTTAGATTTATTTATTATTTACCCACTCTATTAAATAATTTTACTTTATATTATCTACTACATATATCGTTACTTTTTATATAAAACAATATCTCTTTCTGATTGAAGTAAAGATTATTAAAAATTATGCTTATTTTAATTTATTTTCTCTTAATTTAAATCCATATATAATTATTAAGATAATAATAGATATACTTATCCAAATTAAAGATAAATCTATAAGGCTATTAGATTCAATTATCTTACCATTATCATATATTACTTTATTTTTATATGAAACTTGACTTTTTTCATAATTATAACTAAAATCTTTTTTTCTTCCATTACTATTTATAAAAACTTCTATTGAATATGCTTCCATAGCAGTATCTTTAGATTCATTTGGATAAATTACATCTAATTTTTTCATATTATTAGAAGTTAATTTATAAATCCCCCAAACTACTTTAAAGTGACTGTCTTCTTTATTCATTGATGCAATTATATAATCTCCTTCTTCTAATTTCCCATTTTCATTATTTTCGTCAAAATTAGAATATGTATTTACTTTTTCTACTTTTATATTGTCATCTTCATTTAAAAAAGCTCTTCTTTTTAATATGCTTATAATTCTATTTAATGGAGTCATTATTTGTCTTGATACTTCTACATTCATATATTCATCTTCTATATTTTTAATTTGCCCTACAATTAGTGCATCTTGGTCATTATTCATAAATCTATATAAAGCATCTGCTGCAAATACAGTGCCTTGTGATATTATCATAGTTACTATAAATATTATTAAAAAATTCTTAGTCTTTCTTTTCATATACTTATCCCCCAAAATTTATATATTTATAATTATATTATAAAAGTTCCGCTTATATAGTTATATTTTATGTGTTAAAAAAAATCACTACTTTTAAAAGCAGCAATTTTTATATTATACATTATATTATATTTTTATCTGCTCCAGCTGTTTTTCTTGTCCAAATATATATGCTTACTATGCTTGCTATAGTAAATAACATAATCCTAAATATTAGTTTATCCAAAACAAATATCACAGAAAATCCTATTGTAAGCCAGATTAAAAGTATTGCTTTTTTTTTAGCTTTTTTAGGTATGCCTTTGCCACTCATATAATCAGCTACATATGGAGCTAAGTATTTGTTATTTAATATAAATTCATACAACCTATCACTACTTTTAACAAAACAAGCTAAAGATAAGAGTAAAAAAGGAGTCGTAGGAAGAACTGGTAATATTATTCCTATTGTTCCAAACATTAAACTTAAGCTTCCTATTATAATTAAAATTATTTTTTTCATCCTATTTTCCTTTATATTTTTTTACTAATCTATTACACTCTCAGTATACTTATAATAATTTTCATTCGTGTTTATTGTATCATATTTTCTTAAATATTAAATTACAAAAAACCACTTTTCAATTGAAAAGTGGTTTTAAATTATTAATAATTTGATTGTTTTATTTCAAAATATGCTTCTGGATGGTTACAAACTGGACACATTTTTGGAGATTTTTCTCCTACATGTACATGACCACATTTACGACAATACCAACTTTGCTGATTTTCTTTTTTGAAAACTAATTCTTCTTTAACATTATCATAAAGTTTTAAATAACGTTCTTCATGATCTTTTTCTATTTCTGCTATTTTTTTAAATGCAATTGCTATTTTTTTAAATCCTTCTTCTTCAGCTATTTTTGCAAATTCAGGATATATAGCAATAAATTCTTCATGTTCTCCATCTGCAGCAGCTTTTAAGTTTTCAGCAGTAGTACCTACTTTACCTGCTGGGTATGTAGCCGTAATTTCAACATCTCCACCTTCTAAAAAACCAAAGAATATTTTTGCATGTTGATATTCATTTTCTGCTGTTTGTAAAAAGAAATCTGATATTTGTTCATATCCTTCTTTTTTTGCTTGTTTTGCAAACATTGTGTAACGATTTCTTGCTTGAGATTCTCCAGCAAATGCTTTTAGTAAATTTTGTTCTGTTTTAGTTCCTTTTAAATTTGACATTTTAATAAATTCCCCCTTAATTATATATATTTAACTCTAAAGACAATTTTTACATTTACCTTTAAAGTATAAATGCTTTTCATCAATTTGAAACCCTTTTAAAGTCCCATCTTTTAATTTTATATCTTCTACTTCAAAGTCATATACTCCTCCACAATCAGTACATTTAAAATGTCCATGGAATTTAATATCTGCATCATATCTTGTTTCATTCTCTTCTATTGTAATCATTGTAACAATGTCATTTTTCATAAATAAACTAAATGTGTTGTATATTGTTGTTTTAGATAATGTAGGTATTTCTTTTATTAAATCATTATATATTTTTTCTACAGTTGGATGATTTTTATTTTTTGATAAATATTCATATATTTTTATGCGTTGTAGTGAAGGTTTTATACCGTGTTCTTTTAAATAATCACTTGTACTAATCTCCATAATTTTTCCTTCATCTCCTTACATCGCTATTTGTTGTAATTATTTTAAATTTGTAACGATTACAATATAATGATAATATATTCTTATTAGTTTGTCAAGTATTTATTATACTTTATAATAAAATTACATACATTTCAAATTTCTTACCTATATAGTGACTTAATTTTATAATAACTCATATTATATTAAAAGATACAGATTAAAACTCAAATAATATTATACAGGAGGTATGTATTATGGAATCTTTCAAATCCTTCTCTGGAATTGTTGTTATGATTGATCATTTTTGGAGAGGTAGTTCTAATAAAGTAGGCTGTAATAAATTAGTTTCTGTACAAAATCCAAGTAGACAATTAGTAAATTTTGTGGTATCACCAGATACTTATTTTGTAAATAAAGTAATGGTGAATATAGGAGATAGAGTAAATGTGTTTTATGATGAAAACCAACCTACTCCTCTAATATTTCCTCCACAATTACAAGCATTAGTTATCAGTAAGCCTTCACAACTTCAAAATGTAAAAGTAGATTATTTTGATAGAAATTTAATAAGTAGTGATGGGACATTACAATTAAATGTTTCTCCATTTACTCAAATAATATTAGAAAATGGTCAAGTATTTTTAGGAGATATTACAAACCGAAATTTAATTGTTGTATATGGCCCTACAACAAAAAGTATACCACCACAAACTACACCTTATAAAATTATTGTAATGTGCTAGTATATAAGATAAGAACTGGTATACCAGTTCTTATCTTATTATAAATAATATACCTGCTCATACATCCATATTGTTTACTTCTCTTCATATCCCTTAGGATTTTCACTTTGCCATTTCCATGAATCCCTACACATATCTTCTAATGTTTTTTCACTAGACCAATCTAATTCTTTTTTTGCCTTTTCTGGATTTGCAAAGCAAGTTGCAATATCTCCTGCTCTTCTTTCTTTAATCTCATAAGGAATTTTTACTCCTGTAGCCTTTTCAAAATTCTTTACTACATCAAGTACACTATATCCCTTTCCTGTACCTAGATTATATGCATCTACTCCTGTTGTATTTAATACTTTTTCAAGTGCCTTTATATGTCCTTTGGCTAAATCTACTACATGTATATAATCTCTTACTCCTGTTCCATCATGAGTATCATAATCATTACCAAAAACAGATAATTTTTCTCTTTTACCTACTGCAACCTGAGTAATATAAGGCATCAAATTATTTGGTATTCCAGTTGGATCTTCACCTATTCTACCAGATTTATGAGCTCCTATTGGATTAAAGTATCTAAGAAGTGATATACTCCAGTCTTTATCTGATATATAAACATCTCTTAATATTTGTTCTATCATAAGTTTTGTACTACCATATGGATTTGTTGTACTAAGTGGTAAGTTTTCTGTTAAAGGGGACTCATTATTCATACCATACACTGTAGCTGATGAACTAAACACTATATTTTTCACATCATATTTATCCATAAGTTCACAAAGAATAAGAGTTCCTGTTATATTATTGTGATAATATTTTAATGGTATTTCTACTGATTCTCCTACTGCTTTAAGTCCTGCAAAATGAATTACTGAACTTATTTCATTTTCCTGAAATACCTTTTCTAAATTTTCTCTATCTAATAAATCTACTTCATAAAAATCAAAATCTTTATTTGTAAGTTCTTTAATTCTCTTTAAAACTTCAGGTTTGCTATTAGAGTAATTGTCTACTATTACTACTTCATAACCATCATTTAATAGCTCAACAACTGTATGACTTCCTATATAACCTGCTCCTCCTGTTACTAGTACTTTCATATTATCCCTCCAAAATTATTATATATATATATAATATCATAATTTTAATATATAATTAAAAAAAGATAGTTAAATAAACTTTAACTATCTTTTTTATATAAATTCCAACCTATAACTGCTGCTCCTAAAGCTCCAATTATTTGTGTATCTTCTGTTGAAAATATACTTTGCCTTAATTTAGTTTCTAATATATTTTTAAGCTCTTTACTTTTTGCAACTCCACCAGTAAATGCAATTTGCTCATTAATATTAACTCTATTTAATAAAGAACATGCTTTGTCAGCAATAGAATAAAGTATTCCAGTGGCTATTTGTTCTTTTGGTTTACCTTGAGCTAAAAGACTTATTATTTCTGACTCAGCGAAAACAGTACACATACTACTTATATTGACAGGTTTTTCATTTCTACAAAAGTCATCAATATCATTTACATCTATTCCTAAATTATTCAAAGTCACTTCAAGAAATTTCCCTGTACCTGCTGCACATTTATCATTCATTATGAAATTTACTACGTTTCCCTTGGAGTCTAAATTTATAACCTTACTATCTTGTCCCCCAATATCCAATATTGTTCTGATATTAGAATTTAAACTATATGCACCTTTAGCATGACAACTTATTTCAGTTATAGTTTTATCAGCAAAATCCATGGAAATTCTACCATAGCCTGTCCCGATTATTTTAGAAATATCATTTTCACAAAGATTATTTCTATCAATTAGTATTTCAAATGCATTTTTTGATGATGATTTAGGACTCCACCCAGTAGGTACTATCAACATATCTATTATATTGCCATTATATAATACAGCCTTTGTAGCCACAGAACCAGTATCAATTCCTATACTATACAAATAACCACCTCTATTTAAACCAATTTCTAGCTTTTTTCTCTATAGTATGAATTCCACTTACTTCTATATCTTTATTTTGTTCTACAATTTCTTCTACTAAATATTGTAATTCTGGATCTATAATTATAGATATACCACAACATTTACTTAAACTTCTAGGAGTAGGTGAAATAATATACTTTATAGATTTTTCTTTTAATTTTTTCTCTAAAGCTAAACCATCACTATGTGAAGGAAAAAGTATATAAGTTTGTTTTCTCAAAATATCACCTTTATATTGCTAACTCTTTATTCATACTTATCATTTCAAAGAAAGCCTCAAGTCTAGTATTAATCTGACCTGCATCTTGCATACTATAGTCACTTTCTATCATCATTACTGGTATGCCTTCTTTATCTAATGCATCTTTAACCTTTTTATATTCAATAGCATAAGTATGACAGAAAGGAAGAGAATTATATATTACTCCATCAGCATTATATTCTTTATATAATCTAATAATATCTTCTATTCTACCTTCATTTGGACTAAAACATGCACAATTTATCCCCATATATCTATCTGAAAGTGCTTGAAGTCCACTATCTAAATCTGTTATATTCTCATCTACAAGTCTTTCAAAATATTTTGTACCAGTACACGCCTCTTCACAAACTACTGCACCACCACTAGTTTCAATTAAATGATGCATCTTCCAGTTTGGTATAGCCATTGGTGTCCCTGTAAGTAATATTCTTGGAGTATCATCTTTAAATACTGATATATTTTTTTCTATTCTTTCTTCTAATTCATCACAAAGTTCATTTGTTTTTTGTATAAATCTATTTGGGTCATCATAAAAAGCCACTTGAGTAATTAAAAGAGAGTCTTTACCACTAATAGGTAGTTTATCTGACTTTCTTGCATCATATAATCTTTGCAATACTCTTCTTTTATCATTGACAAGTTTTATTTTTTCTTTTAAACTTTCCAAAGTAATTTTATTTCCAGTTAAATCTTCAACTTTTTCCTTAAAAGTGTTTATTTCTTCTTTAAAATGAGTATAATCTTTTTCTCTTTTCATTTGTGGTAAATCCATCACATGCATTGGTGTATATTCACCTAGTATTTCCCAAGCTTTTTTCTTGCCATCACAAGTAGTCTCACCTACAAGCATATCAGCAGATTGAAAATATGGACATGTTCCACTTAATTTAGCACCTACTGAAGCTTTTATAAGAGGACACATATTTCTTGGTAAAACCTTTTCACCATCAGGAACCCAAAAATCAGATCCACCACATAATCCAACCCCTATTCCATCTGCAGCCATTATAACCTCATCAGGAACAAACACACAAAAACTTCCGAAGACTTTACCTCCATCTTTTCTATGCTCATTCAACTCTTTTATTCTTAGACCATGAATTTCAGATACTACAAAATTAAAATAATTCATCCCTTCTGCTCTATTTTCTTGTGTCATATAAATATCACCATAAAATTCTGGCAATACTTCACATAATTGATCATGCTTTTCTAAATCCATATCTAGTGAGTCCCATAATTCTCTATAATCTGCCATTTTATTTCCCCCTATATTATATAATCTATTCAGATTATATAATATCTAAGAAAATTAATTAACAATTATTCATAACTTTGATACTTAAAATACAAAGTATTTATTTTATCTATACTCCAGATCATCTTCATCTAAAATGCTACTAATATTGTATATATTGAATTTTTCTCTTATTTCTGGATACTTCATAAAAAAACTAACTAATTTTTCTATTGATCTTATTGTATCAATACACAAGTAATGCTCCATTGCTTCTGCTTCTGCTTTTTCATCACATGAAGAACCTATAATATCCACAAATTCTCTTAAAATTCTATTTCTCTCAACCAAAAATTTTCCTTTTCTCTTTCCTTTTTCTAATACTTCAATTTTTTCATAAGGTTCATATTTTATATAATTTAACTCTTTTAGTTTTTTGAGTCCCTTAACAACCGATGGCATAGATACATTTAATGTATCAGCAATATCCTTATTTCTAATATCTTTTTCCTTTAATGATAGCCTATATACTTCTTCTAAATAGTCTTCTAAACTAGGTGACAACATATAATCACTCCTTTACTATAAATTAATTTAAATATCATTAATATTTATTATACCCATTCTAATATGATTATTATATAAAGAAATTAGGGGGTTAAATCTTGCAAGCATTAAACATTATAATAATCTCTATAGCATTAGCACTTGATGCATCTGGTATCGCTTTTTCTATAGGTATAGATAGAAAACTAAAGAGATATGATAAATTATTCTTTATATTTAGTTTTAGTTTTTTTCAATTTCTTTTAGCATTTTTAGGAGGATATTTTGGATGTCTATTTAATATTTATGTATTTAAACTTTCTTCTATGATGGGCGGAATAATTATAATGTTAGTCGGAATTTTCATGATAAAAGAAAGTTTAGATGATAATACTAAGTTAGTAAAGTTCACTTTTATAATAAAAATTGCTCTAAGTATTTCTGTAAGTATAGATGCTTTTGTTATAGGATTTTCAACATTCAGTTCTATAAATTCTATGTTTATTATATTTGATTATTCAATAATTATTGGTTTAATTACAACTTTAATGACTAGTATAGCTTTTAATATTAGTAATAAATTATCTAAAATAAATTTTATTAAAAAATATGCTGATCTATCTTCAGGAACAATTTTAATATTATTCGGACTTAAAATGATTTTATTTTAAATATGGTTAAAATTACCTCGTTTAAAAATGGATGCATTACATAAAATATTATTGCAACATAAAAACATATGAAGGTGAGGGAAAACACATGGCTAGAAACACTTCAAACAAATTAGTAGTACCTGAAGCTCGTCAAGCTCTTAATCAAATGAAAGCTGAGATAGCTAGTGAATTAGGTATGGCTAACTATGAGTCTATGGATAAAGGTAACTTAACAGCTAGAGATAATGGTTATGTTGGCGGATATATGACTAAGAAATTAGTTGAGCAAGCTCAAAGAAATATGAGTGGAAAATAATACTTTATAAACATACTAAAAGATAGGTGAATATTCACCTATCTTTTTTATTATTCAACAGGAGTAAATGTTCTTGATCCTAGTTCTTTATTTAACATAAATAATCCTTGTGGACTATCTCCTATTCTATCTAATTTTGCTATTATAGTTTTCATAGTAGCTTCTTCTTCTACTTGTTCATCTACAAACCAATTTAAAAAGCTTATAGTAGCATAATCACTTTCTTCATGAGCTAGTTTCATCAAATTGTTAATTCTTTCTGTAACTTTCTTTTCATGTGCAAGTGCAGTTTCAAATGCGTCTTTTATTGATGAAAATTCATTTTTAGGTTCTTCCATTGAGCTTATTTTCACTCTACCATCTCTATCATTGATATAATCATAGAATTTTTTTGCATGGAATCTTTCTTCATCTGCTTGAACCATAAAGAAGTTTTCAATTCCTTCAAAATCTTCATCTGCACAATATGCACCCATTGCTAAATAATAATTTGCTGATTCATATTCAAAATTCAATTGTTCATTTAAAGCTTTTAACATTTTTTCTGATGCCATTTGTAATTCCTCCTTAAAATAAGTGTTTTATTATTACCAATTATATGTATACCCAAAATATTGGTTTTAACTCTAGATATTAGTATAACATATTATTTGAAAAACATTAAGTTATTCCATTAATATTATATTTAGCTTTCTATACGTCTCATAATTTATAAAATGTGTAGAATCAAGATTATTATCTTTCTTAAAATTAATTACAGCAGTCTTCATTGTTTCACCATATATTCCATCATTTCTTCCTTTGTAATAGCCTTTTAATTTTAATCTTTTTTGCACTTCCAATACATCACTTCCTCTATCTCCTGGCTTTAGAATTCTAAAACCATCTCCAAAAATTCCATATGCCCCTTTGTTTATAGTGACTCTAGTATTATAATTTACTATATCATATAATTCATCTATGTCTTTATTATTCATCCTAATACATCCATGAGATGAATCTAGCCCAATAGATGTTGGTTTATTTGTTCCATGAATTCCATAATTACCCCATGGTACATTTAGTCTCATCCAGCGAGAACCAAAGCCACCACCCCATACTGCTTTTTCTATTATTCTAAAATTACCTAAAGGTGTGGGAGTATTTTCTTTGCCTGTAGCTACTGTATATTTTTTCAATACATCTTTAGTGTCTAAATCTATAACTTTTAATTCTTTACTATCTATATTAATAAGTATCCATAAATTATCATAATCAGAGTTATCCTGGTTATATACTTGATAGTCTGCTTCAAAGTTCATTCCTATCTTATATGTAATCTTATTTCCTAATATTATTACAATAAACAGACAAAAAATAGCTACTATTATGTGGTATCCTCCTTTAAACAATAAAATCCCTCCCGTATATAAAATATATGCAAGAGGGAAATATTTTATTTTATCCAGAATAATTTATTTGAATTTTTAAGAGCTTTGTCATAATAAACAATTTAATTGAATCCAAATAACCTAATCAATTTCTCCCAAAAATTTAAAGTCTCTTTTGGTTCTTCATTATCTTTATCTATTTCTTCTATTTGAATAGGTTCTGTTTTAATTACAAATTGTACAGATTCTATATTATCATTCTTTTTTGAAACAAATGAAGTTGTTTCACTTTTATTACTAGTAATTTTTGATTGTATATCATCAATTTGATCATTAACTTCATTATCCATATTAGATGTCTCTTCCTTAAGTTCATTTGTGCCTTTTGATAACTCTACTGTACCATTATATACATTGTTTACTCCATTCATTAAATCTCTTGTCTTATCATAAAACCTATTAGTACCATTTGTTAAATCTCTGCTTCCAGATGATAGTCTATTTACACCATTAACAATTTCAGAATGCCCATTAACTATTTCTGAAAGTCCATTTGTGTATTCATTAATACCACTATCAAGAACTGTATATTTTTCTACTAGAGTATCTATTCCATCTGATAGTTTTGTCATGTCAACTAACATACTGTTAAGTCTATGACTAAGTTCTATAATTGCTCCATCAAATTCTTCATATTGAGCTTTTAAAATTTTAGATCCATCAGATATCTCAGATATAGATTCAGAAACTCCATTTAAATAATTTTCTGTTCCATAAATAGCTGAATTATTTCCATTAAGCAAATTAACAATGTTAGTAAGCTGATCAATTTGATTCTTGAGCTGTTTTGCTTGTTCACCATATTCTGGATTGTCTTTAATGTTATTATAAGACTTTGTTAATGACTCAATTTGTGTATTCAATTTATTAATTGTTTCTGTATTACTTGACTTCAATACATCTATATTTAACCCATTACTTTTCATTACACCTTTATATTGACTATAATTGACACCAGATTTGAGCGACTGTATACCTGAATTAATATCATTTATACCTTTTTTTATCCTTGATGAAGCATTTATCAAATCTTCAATCTCTTCGGTGGTAGTTGATACTTTAGACAATCTTTCTTGGATATCTAAAAGTGTATATTTTACCTGTTCAGAACCTTTTACAAGAGAAGAGGATTTATCATTTAATTTGTTAAGTCCTCCTTGAACTTGAATAATTCCATCTTTAAGTGAGCTAACACCATTATCCATATTATATGAACCTTTTTTCAAGTCTTTAGTAGCAGATTCTAGCTTGTCAGTACCATCATTTACATCCGAAGATCCATCTTTTAAATAATCTGCACCATTATTAAGTTTTTCTATTGCTTCTGTTAGTTCATTAATATTATCCATTATTTCACTATCATCTATATCGGTGTTAATATTTAATTGAATACCATTTATATTTATAGCATCCATTTCAAATTCAGTAACATCTGCAGCTACAGAAATATCTGCCCCTTGTCCTGGAAGAATTGTATATGTTAATTTTTTATCCTTCCCTACATTAGCAATTGTTGCTCCTTCTGCTTCGATATTACTATATTTTGATGTATCTAATGTTAACTCAGTCTGTAAAGCATAATTCTCATAAAATATTTTATTAAACTCTTTATTTTGTCTGATAACCATATCTATCTTAAGATAACCTGATTTACCAGCAAGTTTCTCTGCAGTATATTCTTTACCATCTAAATAATATTTAATAGAAATATTCCATGGCAGTGTATTTCTTTTAAGCTTCCCCTCATAATAAAGCTTTTTATTATTATTTAATATAGTAATTTCATTATTTTCCATATTAATTTTTTCTTTAGAAGTCATATTACGAATACTAGAATAATCTCCATAGTCAACAATTTTGCCTTTTTGATCAAATATATTCACAACATAAACCCCATCAATGTTACCATTAGTATCAAGCATGGCATAAACTACTTCCTCTTTACCTTTATAATCTACTGCTAAAGAAGTAGAAACCATAGAAAAAATTAAAACAACAACAATTAATAAGATAAATGAACGTTTTTTCATAGAAAAATATAAATTTAATTTCATTTTTTTACTCCTTTCTAAAAAACTTAACTCCTATAGTAGTTCTTTCAATAAATGTGTCTAATAAATATAACAACCCTGGCAATACAAAAAATACTATAGCCATTGACATAAGTGTTCCACGTCCTATTAATAAACCAAGTTCTTGTAAAACTCCATGTGATGTAATATAAGCAAGTAAATATCCAACAATTACTAAAGCAGTACCTGATGTCAGTATTGATACTGTAACTGAAGATATAGTTTGTTGTATAGCTTCTTGTTTCACAAGTCCTGATCTAAATTCAAGATAACGATTAGTCATTAATATTGCATAATCTACTGTAGAACCTAATTGTATAGAACCTACAATAAGATAGGCAAGATAAAACAATATAGAATTTGAAAAATACGAAATAGATAAATTTATCCATATTGCTGTTTCAATCCCAAGAACAAGGATAATTGGTATTGCTAAAGACCGAAAAGTTAATAGCAATACCAAGAATATAGCTATAATTGCAATTAAGTTTACACGGATATTGTCATCTGTTATTGTATCTTTCAAATCATACGTACTTACACTTTCTCCAGCAAGATACCATTCATTAGGATAATAGTCTTCTGCTGTCTTTCGAATTTCTTTAACTACTTTAAATGCTTTTTCACCTTCATACTGAGTTTCAACTTTCAATACCATACGACTATATTTTTTAGAAACAAAGTTTTCAAGAGTATTTTCATCTAAATACTCATAAGGAACCTCAGCTCCAACATTATCAACATAAGATATAATATTATTTACTTCTGTAATATCTTTTAAATCATCACTAAGATTTTTCTCATTAGCTGTATCTCCACGTGGTACCATTAACACCATTGTGTTAGCCTTTCCAAAAATATCATTTATTTTTTCCGTGTCTTTACCTAATTGGGTTGATTTATCAAATATATGCTCAGAACCATAATAAAAACTATTATGTGTTTGTGCAAGATATGCTGGAACAACTACTATACAAAAAATAATTACCATAGGTATCATGATTTTTCTAACTAATATTCCAAATTTATTAAACTCAGGTAATAAAGGACGATGCCTTGTTTTTTCAAATACCTTATAAGTCAATAAAACTAAAACAGGTAATAATGTAAATACAGTTAATATACTAAACCCAATCCCTTTAGCAAGAGATAATCCCAAATCAGGTCCAATTTTAAATCTCATCAAAATTAATGCTGCAAATCCTATTATAGTAGTAATACCACTAGATAAAATAGATCCAATAGATTTATATAAGGCTTGTAACATAGCTTCTTCAGCACTTAATCCTTGTTTACGAAACTCTTCAAAACGATGTAATAAAAATACAGAATAATCAAGAGATATAGCTAACTGTAATATATTACCTGCACCATTTGTTATAAAAGAGACTGTACCAAACATAAGATTTGATCCTGAGTTAAGCAAAATAGCTACACCTATTGTAGTCAGCAAAATAACAGGCTCAAACCAGGATGTAGTAGTGATAATTAAAATTAAAAAAAGTAAAGGAATAGCAATTTTTACTATTCTAGAAATCTCATTGACAGTAGCTTCAGTGGCAACTGCATCATTAACTGCAGATCCTGTCATTGCATTATCTCTACCAATTAAATCACGTATAGAGTTAACTGATTCAACTCTATTCTTTTCATCAATAGTGACTGTATATAATGCATTATTATCTTTATAATAACTCTCTATGATTTCTGAGTCTTGAATTATAAGAGGTTTTCTAATATTTACAGAGTCATTTAGCCAAATTACATTGCTGACACCATTTATATCAAGTAATTTTTCTTTATAATCTAGTGCTTCAGCAACAGTGACATTTGATATCATAACTCTAGCATTTGGAATTCCTCCTTCAAATTCATCTTCCATCACATTAATGGCTTGAGTAGATGGACTATCCTCTGGAAGATAATCATTAATATTATAATTAACTTTTACCTGCCTACTAAAAAAAATACAAAGAATGCTAAAAACTAAAAATATAAATACTATCAATTTTTTATGATTTAACATTCTTCTAAAAAACACTTCCATATTAACACCTCACCTAATAAATCATGAATTAAAAAACATTCCTTATCTAAATTAATATCGTCTTATTAATTTTCAAATTTAATCTTCAATAAACTATGCTGCCTTATAATAGATTATATATACTGTTTTAAATGATGAAAATGGATAATTTAATTGACTTTGTATAAAAACCGGACAACTACTATATAATTGATGGTCAAATTAATTGATAAAATAACTCTACAGTTATATAATAAATACAAATGAGGTGATACATATTGAAGTATAAAACAACAAGTCTAATGACCAAAAGAGCCCTTGCCTCTTCACTTAAAAAATTTATGGAAAAACGACCTTTAAATAAAATTTCTGTCCGTGAAATAGTTGAAGATTGTGGTGTAAATCGAAAGACTTTTTATTATCATTTTTCAAATATATATGATTTAGTAAGATGGATGTTTGAAGAAGAAGCAATTGAAGTAGTGAAACAATACGATTTAATTACTGACTATAAAGATGCCATTCTATTTGTTATGAATTATGTAGAAAAAAACAACCATATATGTAATTGTGCTTTAGATGGACTTGGACGAAATGAACTAAAGCACTTTTTCCAAAAGGATTTTCTTTCAATTGTAGGAAATATTGTTGAACAGCTTTCTGAAAATATGGATGTTCCTTCTGATTATAAAATATTCATTATAAACTTTTATACTGAAGCACTAGCAGCTCTTTTAATTAGCTGGATTCAAGATAAAGATCACAAAGATAAAGAAGATATGGTTAAATATATTTCCATTACACTATATGAAACTATCAAGCAGGCTCTTAAAACAGCAGAAAGAGAATTATAACTACAACCTAATATCGAAAGTATTAATATTAAAAATAGTAAAAAATAAGTTTAATATAGAATATTCTATATTAAACTTATTTTCCTTTATTGCTATAAATATAAGATATATAGCATTAGTCCTTGTAACTAAAAGCATTTTTCTACATATTATATAATAGCTCATAAAAGAAGCTATATAACTATTAAAAATAGTATAATATTGTAATTTATAAATTTTAATCCCTACGAAAGGAGATAATTAAAATGCCTCATAACTTTGGATATATGTTTAATAGAATTCTTTATGATGACTATGTTTTAGATGAATTAGAAAAGCATTCAAAAAAATATGAGAATATATCTGATAGAGAACTTATTTATGAAATAGAAAAAGTACAAAAAGAAGTTCCTAATGAAGTTAAATTGCATCATATGAAAAACTTAGAAGCATTATCACAAATGAATACCTTTTCTCAACAAAGTTCATCCGATAATCTTCCTTACCTGAAAAATTTAATAAAAGTAGATGAGAATGTTCCTAGTTCATCAAGACTAAGTAGAAGCCAATATGTTAGTGGTTCAAGTCTATTACTTTGGTTTTTATTAGTAGTTGCTCTCTATAGAAAACCTTTTGGTAGGAGAGGTTTTGGTAGAAAAAAATACTATTAATTATAATAAACTATAAAAAAAGAGAGAGCTTTAAAGCTCTCTCTTTTTTTATAGTTTATTAGCAGTCTCCATATCCTCCGTAGCATTGGCAAAATAATACTACAAGTAATAAGAAGAAAAATAATAATTCACTATCAACTCCACAACCTCCAAAGATACCTTTATTATATCCAGACATTAATAATCCTCCTTTTATAATACCTTATATTAGCTTATAAATTCATAAGCTTAATAATAATATATGAGGATTATACTTTAAAAGTTACTATTATACTTTTTATTGACTTCTCATTATTTTAAATACATCTTTTAATTTTACTCTATTTCCATACATAAGGGTACCCATTCTATATATTTTAGCTGCAATATATCCTACTAATAAAGTAGAAAGTGTTAATAATAATAATGATATTATAACTGAAATATTTGAAACACTACCCATAGAAACTCTTACAAACATAGCCATAAATGAACTAAGTGGTACAAATGAAGCTACTTTTAAAAGCATACCTTCAGTATTCTGCATTCCAAACATTGAAATCATAAATACAGCTACAAATATTATTGTAATTGGAGTTGAACTTGCACTTATATCTTCTGTACGAGATACGAGAGCTCCAAGTGCTCCAAATATAAATGAATAAAAAAGATATCCTAATATACCAAAAACAGAAAAGAGCAACAACACATCTGAAGGTATATCAAATATGAAATCTAATGCACCATTCCACGCTTCACTATTTAACTTATATACACCAATTGCTGTACCAAGTATTATTCCAAATTGTAATACACCTGCTATAGCACCAGCCATAACTTTTCCAAATATAAGATAAGTTGTATTTGTACTTGTTACTAAAATTTCCATTGTTCTATTACTTTTTTCACTTGCAACTGATGTTGCTATAACTTGACCATAGAATATTATCATAAAATATATTCCAAATACTAATATATATGTATAAAGATAATTACTTGCACTATCTTTACCAAGTATAGTAGTATCTGATTTTATTTTAGGGTTTATTAATTCTTCAACTTCATTATATTCTATATCTTTTTCATTAAATCCATTTATCCTATATGATGTAATCAAGGCCTGTTCAAACATAGCTGAATCAGGTGTTCCTAAAAGTTCATTGTTTTTTATAACTCTTATATATTCATTAGGAGATTTTATTATATAGCCAGATTCAATTTCTCCAGAATTTACTTTTTCTTTAAGTTGATCTTCCGATTCAAATTTTTTCAATTCTCCAGCAAAGAAATTCTCTTCTAATATTGTGCTCTTTTGAAACTCCCCGCTATTATCTACATATCCAAATTTAGCATCCTTTGTTATATCTCCATCTCCACCTCCATCTACATCACCTTCGTCAGATGAAAATAAATCTTTGATAGTGGGTACTGATAGCCCAATAGCTAATATTAAGAGTATTATTATTGTTGAAATTATAAAAGTCTTCTTTTTTATAAGTCCTAATAATTCAAATTTAAGTACTGTCAAAAAGTTTTTCATTATTTTTCACCTACTTTCTCAACAAATATATCTTCTAATTTAGGTTTATAGGATGAAAATTCTTCTATATCAATACCTTTTTCTATAATTCTTTTCAAGAAATCATTTTTTGAACTATTATGTACAAGTTCTAATAATAAGTATTTATTTCTTTTTTCAATTACTCTAACTACATCATTTATTTCTCTACTTATTACTTTATTTAATTCTTCTAATGTTAAATTACTTGCACTTATGGTAAGTCTATTATTTCCATATTCTTTTTTTATATCATCTAAATTTCCTGTAAGTACTATATTCCCCTTATCAATAAGAGCTATTTCTTTACAAAATTCTTCTACATAACCCATTTGATGTGATGAAAATATAAGTAATTTTTCACCTCTTATAAGTTCATTTATAATATCCTTTAATATTTGTGAATTGACAGGATCAAGACCACTAAAAGGTTCATCTAATATAATTATATCTGGGTTTGTAAGAAATGTTTCTGCAAGTTGTACCTTTTGCTGATTTCCTTTTGATAATGTTTCTAAATTTTTATTTTTATATTCATCTACACCTAGTCTCTCTAACCAATAAAGAGTGTTTTCTTTAGCTTTAGCCTTTGTAAGACCTCTAAGTTCACCTAAATAAACTAATTGCTCAAATACTTTTTGTTTTGGATAAAGACCTCTTTCTTCTGGTAGATATCCAATACTTTGTTTTTTTGAATTGAATTTATTTCCATTTAGAATTATCTCTCCTTTATTAGGATCAAATAAGTTCATAATAATTCTTATTGTAGTAGTTTTTCCTGCACCATTTCTCCCAAGTAATCCTAATGCCTTACCTTGCTCTACATCAAATGATATTCCATGTAATACTTCTTTCTTACCAAATGTTTTATAAATATCTTTTACTTGTAATTTCATATATTCACTTCCTTTAATTAACTATTTCCATAATCTTTTATATCAAATCCACCAAAAAGCACAATACAATTAACTCTCAATTTTGGTAAATTTTTATTTCCTTTATTTTTAGTTTCATTATCCCATCCACCAAAGAGTGGCAATCCTTTAACTTCTACATTCCAACCTTCTGGTACAAATATATCTAAGCCACCAAAGGCAATAAATAAATCTATTGTAGCTAACTCATCATTATTTATAGTAGCTTCTCTTAAGTCTAAATCTATCCCACCAAATAATACAGTTGCAGAACCTCCTTTAAAATTATTTGAAGTATTTTTTAAATTTAGTCCAGAAAATATTGCAACAGGTCTTATAGTACCCCTTTCGTCTTTATTCCATTTATCTTTAGATGGGAATATTAAACTTATACCAACAACTATAATAATAATTGGCCAAAATTCCAAATAATTAAATACATCAAATAAATCTAAATTTCTAAGTTGAAATAATATACCTATTATTAATACTATAGCTCCCCCTACCTTTGAGGATTTATTAGTAATTAAACTAAATAATCCTGACCCTATTAAAACTATAGGCCAATAAGTAAAAATAAAATTACCTATATCTAAGTCTAAAATATCATTAGAGTTTAAAAATAATACTATTCCTATTAAAATAATTATAACACCTATTATCTTTCTATTCATACCCTCACCTCTTAATTTTATTTTTAATTTTAATTAATACTATTCTATTTTCTCTAATCTTTTATCAATATTTTCTAAAAGATCTTTTGGGTAACCAATAAATTTTAATATTTTAACAGCATTTCTTGTGGGAGATATACCTTTTCTAAGTTTATAATCAAATTCCATTCCTTCATCTGTCATATTTTCCATGAAATAATATCTTATGTAATTATGTATAAGTGGAATTAAATTTAAATCATGTGTTGCAACAACAGTAAATGCATTTTGTTTGTCAATATAGTTCAATATTTCAGCTGCTGCATTTATCCTTTCAACTGGATTTGTACCTTTAAATATTTCATCAATCAAAGCAAGTGTTGTAACTTCACTTTCAGTTGAGTTTATCATCCTTAATATTGCTTCTGCTTCAGCAAAGTAATAGCTTTTTCCTTCCCCAATATTATCTTGTAGACTAATAGAACTAACTACCCTATAAAATGATGATATATATTCTTTAGCTAAAACTGTATATATCGTCTGTGATAATATAACGTTTACACCTATTATTCTTAAAAATGTTGATTTACCACTCATATTTGAACCTGTTAAAACCATTCCTCCTTTTTCAAAGTTTACATCATTTGGTATAGGATCTTCAAGAAGTGGATGAATTACATCCTTTGATTTCATTACCCTTTTTTCATAAGTAAATTTAGGTATCGTATAATACTCTAAATTATCTCTATATAATGATATTGAAACATATGCATCTATTTCACCTATCAAATTATATAATTCTATTATTTCTTTATTATATTTTTCTACCTGATCTACAATTGAAAAATAGTTTCTTTCTTTTACTAAAAATAGTATGTTTATATAATCTGCAAATACATCTAAACCTTCAACAGTTGTAATCATTTTTGATTTCTTACCTATTTTTCTAGTGGTTTTATATAATCTATTAATTTTTTCACAATAATTAGGAAGTCTATTCTCCAATACATTTAATAAACTGCCACTTACCTTTATCATATTACCTGTATATTCAATAGTTTCTATTTTATCTCCTATTTTTCTACCTGCACTGTAATGTAAAAACATATTCAGTGAAGATATAACTCCAAGAATTAAAATAGCATTACTTCTAAAGTTTGGAATTAAAAATATGGATACTATGCTTAAAACAGAAAATATAGTAAATAAATTGTAGATTATTTTCATTATAAAATTAGTTTCTAAACCTTCTTTTAATATATAAATAATATCATCATCTGTTCTTTCAATTCTATTTAATTCTTCGTGAACATCTCTTCTAAAATCATTATACCTATCAA
This sequence comes from Senegalia massiliensis, assembly GCF_009911265.1. Classification (NCBI taxonomy): domain Bacteria; kingdom Bacillati; phylum Bacillota; class Clostridia; order Eubacteriales; family Clostridiaceae; genus Senegalia; species Senegalia massiliensis. Next base: position 43,535 of record NZ_QXXA01000003.1, read on the forward strand.
ATATAGATATAACCTCTCCTCTTTTCTCTAATTTTTCTTTATCATATAAAGGTTCCCTCAGAATAGAATACAATTTTTGCTCTCCTGGGGTTGTAAGAGTTCTATCAATATTTGAATATACTTTATTCATATTTAAGTCTGCCCAAGTACTATGATCTACAAAGTCATTTTCTTTTTTAATGCTATTAAACATTAATTCAATAGTTTTAAAATTTCTTTTTCTATTTATATTATATGTTAATTTCTTTTTCTTTTTAAATATATTTTTAATCTTTTTTATCATTAATTCAACTCCAATATCTCTGTTAATTATATACTTCTACATAAATATCTATTTTCCTTCTAAACTATTATATTATATTTTTTTAAAATATCAATGCTCTATAAAAAAATGACAAGCATATGCTTGTCATTTTTTACATTTATCTTACATAACTTAATGGATTTCTATAATTTCCATTTACTCTAATTTCAAAGTGTAAATGTGGTCCTGTTGAATTTCCTGTACTTCCTATTCTTGCTATTGCTTGTCCTTGTCTTACAAATTGTCCAGGACTGACTAAAAGAGAAGAATTATGTGCATATAGAGAGGTTGTACCATTATCATGCGTTACCATAACAGTTTTTCCGTATCCACCTTTCCAACCTGAGGAAAGAACTATACCATCTCTAGTTGCTACTACTGTAGATCCACTTGGAGCTCCAATATCTATACCTGTATGCATTCGCACTGTCCCAAAAATAGGATGAGTTCTATTACCAAAAGGTGATGTTACCCTATTATGTCCAGGTACTGGCCACTTATAAGCTCTTGTTGATTCAACAGGAGGCTTTGAATTAGTATTAGATGAATTATCATTTCCTTGATTTCCTTGGTTTTCCTTATTTGCTTGTTCTTGCTCAGCTTTTCTTCTTGCTTCTTCTTCAGCTTTTTTCTTAGCTTCTAACTTTCTTCTTGCTTCTTCTTCTAAACTTCTAATTTCTTGAGCTATTTTCTGAGAATCTTCTTGTAATTCTTTATATTGCTCTTCACTTACTTGAATGCTTTGGTCTAGTTCTTTTACTATTTCATTTTTGCTTCTAGATGCTAATTCAAGTTCTTGCTTTTTTTCTTTTAATTTAACTGTTTGAAGCTTTAGTTGTTTTTCCTGTGAAACCAATTTATCTTTTTTTGCTTCTACTATTTTTTTCTCTTTTTCCATTTCTTTTAAAAGTTCATGATCATTATCAGTTACTTTCCTTATTGTATCAAACGTTTCAATAAATTCTCCTATAGATTCAGCAGACAAAAGAATATGTAAATAGCTTACATTGTTACCATTCTTATACATTGCTCTTAACCTTTTGTTTACTAATTCATTTTTAGCATCTATGCTTTTTTGAGACTCTTCAATTTCCTTTTTACTGTTCTCTATATTAGTTCTAACATTAGATATGTTATTTTCTAATGAACTTATATCTGAACTTGCATTACTTATTTTAGATTCTAATTCCTTTAATTCACCTTCTACACTTTTCTTTTCTTTTTTCGTATTATTTAAATCGTCTTTAACCTTATTCATTTCTTGTTGAGTTTTATTTAAATCACCTTTTTTACTATCTACATCAGCATAAACAAATGATGCGTTAAGTAGTATAGCTGCACATAATACAGCAGATATTTTTCTGAAATTCACTGAAATTCCCCCTTGAGTAGTTTAAAATTTATATATGAAGTTTATAACGGATATTTATATTTCATTTTCATTACATTATATCAAATTCTGAACAAATATATAACCTCTAAGTAACAAGATTATAATATTTTCCGATAAAACTATTATATAATTAATTCATAAAAATATCAAATTTAAATATTCTATGTCACATAGTCAATATAACCCTCTGATTTTAGCTTATTTTAGCTATTTAAACTAAATTTGATGTTATAATTTGTCATAAAAATAATATAGGAATTTAGTCCTATATTATTACATGGATATTACAATTTTAAAAATTATTTAGTTATATGTATGATTAACCTATTATTTTAATTTTTTATTTTCAGTATTGTTCATATGTTTATATTTTACTTCTGAAAATATATTATTATTTGTGACTTTATTTTTATTATCTTGAGAACATATTATTTTTTCGAAATCTCCTACTGTTAAAGGTCTATATTCTCTTTTAAGTTCATATCCTAATTGACCATTAGGTTCTATAGTTGCACTCTTGATATAATCTATTTGTGAGATACCTTGTTGTCTAAGCCTCATTTCTAATTGATCAACAGTTAATCTTAACTTCTTTAAATTATCTTCATCAATATTTCCATTATCAATTACAATAATTGATTTACCTGTAATTATCTTTTCCATAAAGTTTAATTTAAGTTGTAAAAATTCTAATATTATAGTAAATAATATAAATATACCTGCTATAATAACTGTTTTTGTTACACTTTTTTCTGCTATAGGTTGCACTATCAGAGAACCTATAGAAATCATTATAATTGTATGAGCTATAGTCATTTGTGAAATTGACTTTCTGCCTGATATCCTCAAGAAAAATACACCTGAAATTAATAGTATTAATGAATTCCATATAAAATCCATAAAAGCACCTCCGTATATAGATATAGTTTACGAAGGTTTTATATATTTATTCAATATTTTTTGCTATATTATAGCCTTCATTAAAATGAGACTCACAAAATTTCTCTTCAAATCTCAATGTATCTCCTGGTTCAAACTCTATAGTTGGTTCTATTACCATAATGTCCTCTTTATCATAATACTCAAACAGATACTCTGGAATCTGATAACCTTTTTTAAATTGTATTATAAATATTCTATCTACCTTATTTTTAATAAAACATTCTAAAAAATTGTTATTTAATATACCACCATCTAAATTGTACCCATCATAGCTACCTTTTTTTAGTTCTTCTTTAAATTGTTCAAAAATTATACTTGAGTTAAAGTTTTTAATTGCTTCATTAAGCTGTGTATTAATTGGACCTATATATGGAAGAAGAGAACTATATTTTATAGTATCTAAAGCTTCTTTTTTAGTGATGTTTGATATGTTTTTAACCACATGATTAGGTACACCATTTTTTATATTTATATAATTCACATAAAAGTCTTTTACATCTTCATTTCTACCTTTAAGTTTACTAAGCTTTTCTATGAATACTTTATTTTCAATCACCTTATCTTTTATCACTTGGTCATCTATTTCTTTTTTATCTATAGAAAGCCATGTTTGTTTTAACTTTTCTATATTGTCTGTATATATGTAATATCCATTAATTGATCCTATGGAAGTTCCAGAAATTATATTAAATTTTATACCTCTTTCCTTTAATCCATAAATTACTCCAGCTTGAAAAGCACCTTTTGCCCCTCCGCCTTGTAAATAAACTCCATTCATTATATACGCCTCCACATTGAAAATATTTACAATCATAAATTTATCATATATAATCATTAAAGACAAATATTCTATTTTAAATGTGTATTAAACATAACTTAGGGTAATATTAAAATGATTATAGTTATAATGAAAGGGTGTATTATTTGCCAAATAATGATTATGAAATAAAAAGTTCAATTTTTCCAATTATACTTTTAGTAATTGGATTTTTAGTAGCAGGAATGCTTTTTTTAGGATTCTCAGAAATTGCAGGTGAAGTTATTGAAAGAGAAGTAAAAAATTTTGATAGTAGAATCATAGATTTCTTTACATCAAATTCTTCTGATTTTCTAGATGACTTTTTCACCACCATAACTGAATTAGGATCAGTTTGGTTTTTAGCTGCTTTAACTATAATTATATCTGGAATATTTTTTATTAAAAATAAAGATAAATTAAATATTCTATTCCTTATAATTTCTGTAGCAGGTGGAGGACTTTTAATAAAATTACTTAAAAATATATTTAAGAGAGAAAGACCTTCAATCATACCTGAAATAGATGCTATAGGTTATAGTTTCCCAAGTGGACATGCAATGGGCTCAATAATTTTTTATGGGTTTTTAATTTATTTAGTTATTAAAAGTAAATTCTCTAAAAAGTTCAAATGGATTTTTTCTATAATATTTACTATTACTTTTATTCTTATAGGTACTAGTCGAATTTACCTAGGAGCACATTTCCCTTCTGACGTAATTGCTGGTCAGCTTTCAGGGGCTTTTTGGTTAATTATATGTATAGTATCACTTGAATGGATAAAATGGCATATAAGACATAATATAAGGCCAGTGGATAATATTCGTAAAATATTTAAATAAGTCATAAAAGGTGATCAAATATTTGATCACCTTTTATGACTTTAAATTTTTCAATTTATTGTTATATTCTTCTTCACTTATTTCTCCAGATGCGTATCTTTCTTTTAAAATATCTATTGCTCTATTTGAGTTATTATTTTTAGAATTATTTATAAACATCTTTACTAAAACTATTACTACTATAACTATTATAATTAGTTTAATAATATCATAAATAATAAACCAACTACTTAATCTTGATCCAAGATTCATCATATCATGAAATCCAGTATCCATAAATCCATCCATTTTATTCCCCACCTCAATCCTTTAATATTTCACCTCTACATATAATATAGTATTTAAATTTAGATGAAATATGAGTTTTATTTTTGGCTTCTTCTTTCTATTAACTTAACTATATCATTTCTCGTATTTTCAAGCATTATTATTTTTACATCCTTTTCTAATCTCTTTTAACCCTTACCCAAAATTCAAAGTAATTTAAAAATCTTTTAAATTTTTATTTTTACTCATTATTAAAGATGCTATAATAATTATACTACCAGATATTATAGGTATAATATAAGGTTTAACTGAATCTAATAATAATCCAGAAATTATAACACCTAATGGCGCTATACCTCCAGCCAATGTATTCATAGTCCCCATAACTCTTCCCATCATTTTGTCTGGAGTCATCCTTTGCATAGCAACTGATATTGGAATATTTACTAATATCATAAATATTGAAAAAGTCATCATCACTATTATAAAATATATAAAATGTATTTGATTGTTTAGATACTTCAATCCACCAATTGTAGGAACACCTATAAATATGAGCATTAATCCCATCATAGCAGTTCCAATTACTAATATTTTAAATTTTTTTTCTCTTTCTGGAAGATTTCCTACGATAATAGAAGTTACCAAAACTCCTAAAGAAAATGACCCTTCAATAACTCCAAATTGTGTAGAAGACATTTTAAGTGTATCATTAATTATAAACGGCATAATTACTGCTAAAGTAGAGTTTATTAATAAATTAAAAAGCAAAGCAAATTTCATAAGAGAATATATGGGCTTAATATCTCTTATAAATTGCACCCCTTCATTTATTTGTTTAAATAAAGATTTTATTCCTTCTGAAATCTCTGTATCTTCACTTTCTTCATCTTGTTCATTATTGTCTCTTATATTATATTTAAAATTAATAAAAAATTCAGAAATTGCTGAACATATAAAAGAAAAACCATTGATTATTAAAAATAACTTTAAAGATACTAATCCATATGCTAAACCTCCTAATATCGGTCCCATAATAGCTGATAAAGATGTAGAAGCTTGAGTATAAGAATTTATTTTAACCAATTTCTTATCTGATACTAAATTAGGTATTGCTGCACCTATAGTTACATCAAAAAAAGTATTAACTACTGATAATAAAAAAGTAGTAGTATAAATGAACACTAACTTCAAACCATATATAGATGATATAGCAACTAAACCAAGTACAATAATACCACTTAAAATATCTAAACTAACAACTATTTTCTTCCTATCTCTTTTATCTGCTATAGAACCAGCTATGGGACTTAAAATTATTCTAGGTACCATGCTTAATAAAATACTAAGAGCAAATGAAGTACCTGACCCAGTTGTTCTTAAAATATATAAAGAAATTGCAAAAGTGTATATATGTGTACCTAACAGAGATACTACTTTCCCTGTTAGGTATAAAATAATATTAATTTGCTCTTTTGAATTTTTATTTTTCATTATATCAACTCCTATCAATACTTTTATTTTAAATTTTACTAATATATTCTTAACATCTCTAATATTATGTCTTTATTATCTTTTGGGCTATATTTGTAATCATTATTCATTACATAAATTTTCATTTTATAACCTCCTACAATAGAATAGAATTAAATTATATTTAACTTATTTTTTCGATAAATATTTATAAAGTTTAATATAGTTTAACTTATAGTTTTATTATATGCTTTATTATATATTTTGTCAACAATTTAGTTTAATTTACTTAAACTTTTTTCATTTCCACTTGAAAGTTAAATATATTTATACTATACTATAACTAAACTGTATTATGGAGGAAAATATGACTACTGGAGAAAAGATTAAATCCTTAAGAAAAGAATTAAAACTCACACAGTCTGAACTTGCTGGTAAGGAAATGACTAAAAGTATGTTAAGTCAAATAGAAAATAATAATGCAATGCCATCAATGAAAAATTTAAAATATCTTGCTAATAAATTAGGTAAACCAATTTCATATTTTTTAGATGAGAATACTTTAAACGAAAACATCCCAATAGAAGAAATTAAAACTAAAATAAAAATAGCTGATGAATATATGAGAAACAGAGAAAATAAAAAAGTTATAGAAGTATTAGATGATATTTTAAATAATTATGATATAAATAAAAATAGTAAATTATATGCAGATATTTTATATAAAAACGGAGCAAGTCAAGTTAATTTAATGAATTTTGAAGTATCAGATAAATATTTAAAAAAAGCAGTGGAAATATATAACCAACATAATTTATATTCTTATGCTGCTAAAGCTTATATGGAATTTTTTGGACGTTATTGGAACGAACAAAACTATAATAAATGTTTAAATATATTAACTGAAGCTTATGAATTATATATGAATTCCACTACAGAGGACATTACTTTTCATTTAGAATATTTATCTAATAAATCTTTAATATTATCTTCTATGGGTAGGATAAATGAATCTTTTAAACCTATTGATGATGCAATAAATTTATCCAAAGAAACTAATGTCTATTATAATACAGGTGAATTATATAGACTAAAAGGTAATTTAAATAGAGTTATGGAAAATTATGAAAATGTATTACATTATTTTAAAAAAGCAAAATTATTTGCTCAATTTACTGATAATGAATTAGATTTAGCTATATTAGAACTTAACTTTAGTGTCTATTATACAGATATCAATGAACCTATGAAAGCCTTAGAATATTTAAAAAGAGCTAGAGAAATGTTTAAAAATACTCCTCACTATCCTAAACATCTATTTCATAATCAATTAGCAATTGTATATTATATGTTAGAAGACTATCAAAAAGCTTATGATGAAATTAATAAAAGTACTTTCCCAGAATTACTCTTTCATAAAGTAGACTATGTAAATATGTGGTTGGGAAAAGTTTATAAAGGCATGATATTATATAAACTTGGTGATAAAAACCAGGCAATTGAATCAATTAATAAAGGAATAGAAATGATGAGTAAAGTGGGAAATTCTAAATATTTATCTTTTGCATACAAAGAATTAAGTAATATATATTCTGAAATTGACGATTATAAAAATGCATTTAAATCTTTAAAGAAATCAGAACAAATACTAAAAAGCTTAAATGGAAATCCTTTCTAAAATAAAAAAATCTCTTAGGTAATTACCTAAGAGATTTTTTATTTATATTCTTAAATTATTATTTTGCACTTTCTAATGCTTTTTCAGCTAGTTCAAAGAAAGATTTAACTTTAATTGATACTCCTGATATTGCATCAGTTGCTCCTTCATCATTTGAATACTCTATAGCTGTTGGATCTTGCTTTTCTATTAAGTATGCTTCAACTTTATCTGCTTGCTCAACCCATGATGCTTGTGCTCCACCATTTTCAACCATTCCATATTCACCATCTGCTGATACTTGATCTTTTGTCTTTTCATTTCCATCATCATCTTTAGGTGCATCTTTACTTACAGCATCCCAATCAGCTGCAACTATATATCCATTTATTACTGTAAGGTTAGCTGTAGCTTTCCAACCACTTTCTTCGCTAAAATCTTCTTCTTCAGCTGTATAATTTCCATCTTTATATTGACCTTCACCAACTGGATCACTCTTTAAAGCTTTTTCTGCAAGGTCAAAGAAAGACTTAACTTTAATTGATACTCCTGATATTGCATCAGTTGCTCCTTCATCATTTGAATACTCTATAGCTGTTGGATCTTGTTTTTCTATTAAGTACGCTTCAGCTTTCTCAGCTTGTTCTGCCCATGGTGCTTGTGCTCCACCATGCTCTACCATTCCATATTCACCTGATTCTGATCTAGTTACTTTGTCAGTACCACCATCTTTATGTGCTCCATTCCACTCAGCTTCTACTATTTTTCCATCTTCAACTTTTATTGTAGTAACATATTTCCAGCCACTTTCCTCAGAAAAACTATCTTCTTGAGCAAAGTAAACACCATCTTCATAACTTGCATCACCTGATGAAGTTTCTTCATCTGTTGTTTCTTCTTGCTCTTGTTCTGTACCTGTTGAAGTTTCTTCTTCCTCTTTATCGTCACTTCCACATCCAGCTAATAAACTAGCAGATACTAATAAAGCAAGACCTAGTGATAAAAATTTCTTTTTAGACATTTTATAAATCCCCCTCAATGATTTGTTTTGTTTATTATTTCACTTTTTATTATAGTCTATAGACAATTTGTTGTCAATACCCTAGTATTGTTATATATTTAATAGGTTTATTTTTTTTTTGAAATATATTAATTATTGATATTAATATTCTTAAAGGGTATCATAAAATATAGGAGGCGATTTAATGAAAAAAATTGTTTTAGCTGGAGGTTGTTTTTGGGGTGTTGAAGAATATATTAGTAGAATAAACGGAGTAACTGATACTGAGGTTGGATATGCAAATGGTAACCGTAAATATCCTACTTATGAACAAGTATGTACAGGTACTACTGGCCATGCAGAAGCTGTTAAAGTAGAGTATGATGAGAATAATTTACCTTTATACACTCTTTTAAAAAAGTTTTTTAGTATCATTGATCCAACAATTGAAAATAGACAAGGTCCTGATAGAGGTACTCAATATAGAACTGGAATTTATTATATAGATGAAAATGAAAAAGATACTATTTTAAAAGTAGTTCAAGAAGAACAAAAAAAATACCATAAAAAAATTGTAACAGAAATAGAACCTCTAAATTCATTTTATGAAGCTGAAGAATATCATCAAGATTATTTGAAAAAAAATCCTAATGGTTATTGTCATATAGATTTAAGCTAAAATATGGCTTGTACTTAAGTACAAGCCATATTTTAAATTTATTGTTTTAATTTTTTTGTTATTTCAGCTATATGTCTACCTTGAAACTTAGCCCCTTCTAAATCTACATCTGTAGGTGATAATCCACCATCTCCTCCTGCTATAGTAGATGCTCCATAAGGAGTTCCTCCAGATATTTTATCTACTTGGGATAAACCTTCAAAAGTATAAGGAAGTCCACTAATAAGCATTCCATGATGCAATAAAACTGTATGAAAACTAAGTATAGTAGATTCTTGACCTCCATGTTGAGTTGCTGTAGAAGTAAATACTCCACCAACTTTTCCTACTAATGCTCCTTTTGACCAAAGACTAACTGTGCTATCTAAATATGCTTTCATTTGTGCACTCATATTACCATATCTTGTAGGAGTTCCAAAAATTATAGCATCAGCTTCTTCTAAATCTTCTAAGGTTGCTTCATCATATTCAGTAGACATTTGTTTTACACTATCCTTACAACCCATTTTTTCTAATATATCATCAGAAAGTGTCTCTCTAACCTTTACTATCTTTACTTCAGAGCCATCAATTTCTTTTGCACCTTCTGCTACTGCTTCAGCCATTTGCTTTACGTGACCATACATAGAATGAAATACAACTAATATTTTCATATGTCTTCCTCCTTCATACTAAATAATACCCTAATAAATTATACTTTAATCATATGAATAAATTAACTGTATCTAATCATTGTTTTTATTTAGGTAGTGCAATTATAAATTCTGTCCATTCCTCTTTTTCACTTTCTACTTTTACATACCCATCATGAGCTTCTATAATTTCTTTTACTATAGAAAGACCAAGACCTGTGCCACCTCTATCTCTATTTCTTGATAAATCTGTTCTATATAACCTTTCAAATACATGAGCCATATCTTTTTTATCTATTCCTTCACCTGTATTTTTAATTTTAAATATACCATACTTATCATCATTATCTAAATATATATTAACTTTTCCATTTTTTGGAGTGAATTTTACAGCATTAGAAAATAAATTGATTAATACTTGTTTTATTTTATTATTATCTGCTAATACATAAACATCTTCTTTTAAATTACTTTCTAATTTAATATGCTTCTTTGTAAAACTAATTTCAAAACCATCCATTATTTCTTCTATCATAGAATTCAAATCTATTTTACTTAATTCTAATTTCATTTTATGTTCTCTTATATTATTTAATAATTTAAGTTGTTCTACTAACAATATAAGTCTATCTATTTCCTTTTGAAATATATTAATTCTTTCTTTATCAAGCTCCCATATACCATCACTTATAGCTTCCATATGACTTTTTAATATTGATAATGGAGTTCTAAGCTCATGAGAAATATCAGATGTAAGTCTTTTTCTAAGCTTATTTTCAGTTTTTAAGGATTCCTTTAAATAATTTATTGAAGCTGTTAATTGATTTAACTCTTCTATTTTACTTCTAGATTCTACAGATATATCTAAATTACCATGACTTAATTCATTAGTTGTATTTTTAACATCAATTATAGGTTTAGATATAAATTTTGAAAAATATACTCCCAGTGAAATTGCCACAATTATCGAAATTATTGCTGAATAAAGTATAGATTTATTTATTTCCTTTATAAATTCTATTTCTCTATTTCCTACAACTAAAGAATCTGAGTAACCTATTTCTATTTCACCTATCTTTTTATCATTTTCTTTTAAATCTATCTTTTTTACTACATAGTTATCTCCACTATCACTATCCATACCCATCATATCCATCATATGTTCATGCATATTTGAATTATTTCTTGTTATGGATAAAATAACATCCCCCTGATTATTTTTAACTAATATATCAAATCCCTTTGCAACTGGAGAAAATTTTATATTTTGAATTTCAGATTTATCCCAGTTATTTTCCCTATAACTATTTTTTATTAAATCTACAACATCATCTACTCTATTCTGCTTTTGGCTTGTTAAATATTCATCAAATTTACTTGAAAGAGTAATATTTGATATTATAGCAATTGTTATAACTGCTATAAGCGATGCTACTATCATAAGTATCGTTATTCTACCTCTTAGATGATTTAACATGTTTTATCACTCCAAAAATTTATATCCAACCCCATATACTGTTTTTATATATTTATTGCTTTTATCTTCTATTTTGTGTCTTAGATTTTTAACGTGTGCATCTATTGTTCTATCATAGCCTTCATAATCATAACCAAATACTTTTACGATTAATTCATCTCTTGTAAATACTTTTTGTGTGTTTTCCACAAACAATTTAAGTAAATCAAACTCAGTTTTGGTTAAATCTATAATATCATTTGACTTAGTAACTTCTCGACTCTCAAAATTAATATTTAAGTCCCCAATAGTTAAAATATCATTTTTTACATCATTTTTTTCTATTCTCCTAAATATTGCTCTTATTCTAGCTAAAAGTTCCTTTGGACTAAATGGCTTTACTATATAATCATCTGCACCTATATCTAGGCCATTTATTCTATCTTGCTCCATAGATTTTGCTGTAAGCATTATTGTAGGAACTTGTGACTTTTCTCTGATTTTTTGTAATATTTCTTCACCTTTTATATCTGGTAACATTAAATCTAAAATTAAAAAATCTATATTTTCATTTTCATATATATTAAATGTTTGTTTTCCATTATACGCAGTATATACATTATAACCTTCTTTTTCTAAATAGGCTTTTATAACTTCTACTATTTCCTTTTGATCATCTACTACTAAAAAGTTTTTTTTCATATTAACACCTCTATCCAAAGTAATTGTACAATAAATTTACTGAATTTAAAAGAAAAAAATATTGGACAAACATATAGTCGTCCAATATAGTCATAAAATATAAAGTTAAATTAATAATTATATATAGGATATAGCTACTAAAAACTTATAATTGACAATTTAGTCCATCATTTATCCCTATAATTTATAAAGACTTTATACTAAATTACTATTATTATAAGGTGATTTTAGTAGGTTATATTATCTAATCATTAAAATTAAATCCTTCTCCTAAAACTTCATGAACAAAACCTACTGTAATAAAAGCATCTGGATCTATGTCTTTAACATAACCTTTTATTTTTATATATTCCTTTCTATTTACAACAGTATTTATTATTATTTTATTTCTTCTTGAATATCCTCCATCTGCTGAGTATAATGTTGTACCTCTTTTAATATTCTCAATAATATATTTATTTATTTCTTTATTTTTATTGCTAATTATCATTATATTCATTTTCTTATTAAATCCGGCTATTACATTATCTATAACGTAAGCATTTGCTATAACTCCTAACAATGCATATAAGCCTAGCTTAGGTCCAAAAGTTAATCCAGCAAATATTGTTATAACAAAGTCAGCTAAAAGTAATGCCTTCCCTATGTCTAAATGTAAAAATTTGTTTATTATTTTAGCTACCACATCAGTTCCTCCTGTAGATGAGTTCTGATAAAATATTATCCCCATACCAATTCCTTGGATAATAATACCATAAATAAGATTAATTAATAAATCATCAATTATAGCTCCATTTATAGGTATAATTATCTCTAATATATATATTGCTCCAGATAATAAAAAACTAGAATATATCGTATAACCTCCAAATTCTTTTCCTATGATTAGAAAACCAAGGGTAAATAAAATTATATTCGCTAATGTCATAACAATCCCTATGGGAATGATTGGAAATACTTTGTTTATTACCATAGCAAGACCGGTAACTCCACCTACAGCAAGATTAGCTGGAATTAGAAAAAAGTACAAACCAATTGCCATAATCAAAATACCAGTATTAATTAAAATAAATTTTTTTATATTAAATTTCATATTTTTTACTCCATAAATTATTTTCTTTTAATGTTTTAGTTAATATTTTACTAATAAATTTAGGTCCTTGTATCATTTTCTTTGTATGATAAAAGGCTGTTTTGCCTGTAATCCCTTGAACTATTACTCTAGTATTCTTGTCTATTCATATACCCATATTAACTCCTACCTTTCTATTTGGTGAATTTCATAATTATATCAATACTTAAATATTTCTTTTATAATACTCTTCTAATAACGAATATATCAAACTAATTTTCCTTAAAAACTTTAAAAAATAAAAAACCTTTCTAAAGAATAGAAAGGGATTATCAAATATAGCAGAATTAAACTGCCATTTAAATAACACCTCCCCATCCTCGTGAGTAATAATCAGCGTTGCTACTGTTGGCAGGTCTCCTGACTTAGGAATTACAAGCAATACACCTTCCCGTGTTTTCACACAGTGGTTTTAGTAAAACTCTATCCATTACAGTGGCGGGACCGTGTTGGTATTTCACCAAACTTCCCTTTTAAACAATTTCATTACAAATTGTACCAATAGTCTTAATATTAAATTTTAAGTAAAATATATCATCTTTATTTTTCATTGTCAATAAAAAATAAATAATATTTATCTTATTTCTTCTAACGTATTATACAAACATCAAATGAATTTTCTATAATACATTTAATTTCTTGTAGTTTCTCTAGTTTATAAGAATGATATTTATTTATTCCACCTAAAATTGTATCTCCATCTCTAAAGTTTTGTAAAATATATTTTTGAGAGCCATTTAAATGTTTAGCTATATCCAATATGTTATATTCACTTATCAACTCTTTACATACAGTAGTTCTAAATTCATAATCTATATTTGAGTTTTTTATTACCTTTATACTTTTTTTTATTTTATTTATATCAACTAAAGAATTAGTAACTTTATTATATTCACTAAATGAAGTCTTAATATCCATAGCTATATAATCTATAAGATTATCTTGAACTAATCTGTTAAGCATATCCGGATTTGTTCCATTTGTATCTAACTTAACATAAAAATTTTTATTTTTAATTTTACTAATTAATGTATACAACTCATTATATAATGTAGGCTCTCCACCTGTTATAGTAACTGCTTCTATATATTTTTTCCTGTTTTCTAAAAAAGTTAGTATATATGTTTCATCAATACTTTCCTTACTATTTAAAATATGTGAATTATGACAATATGGACATCTAAAATTACAACCTTTTATAAATAAAACTGTAGATATCTTATTAGGATAATCAATAAATGAACTTTTTTCCATTTCACATATATCCATAATTACTATATTACCCTTTCATTTTCTAGGCTATGTTGAGTATCAAACTCTAGCCTATCATTATATTCTTGCTTCTTACCTTTATTCCATGATTGAACTGGACGATGAAAGCCTACTACTCTAGTCCAAACTTCAGTATCTTCACCACATTGAGGACATTTGAATTGTTCACCTTTTATATACCCATGTTTTTCACAAATACTATATGTAGGGGTAATTGTTAGATATGGTATTCTGCTATTAGCAAATCCTCTCTTTAATAGCTGTTTAACAGTTTCTATATTATCTATTTCTTCTCCTATAAATCCATGTAGTACCGTACCACCAGTATATTTAGTTTGTAAATCTTCTTGGAGTTCTAATGCTTCAAATATGTCTTTTGTATGACCCACTGGTAATTGAGTGGAGTTAGTATAATATGGCTCTTCTTCTCCTTGAGTAATTATATTTGGAAACATCCTTTTATCCATCCTTGCAAATCTATAAGCAGCACCTTCTGCTGGAGATGCTTCTAAATTCCATAGACTGCCTGTTTCTTCCTGGAATATTTGTATAACTCTATTCATAAAATCCATTATTTCAACAGAAAATTCCATACCTTCTTTAGAAGTGATATCCTTACCTAATAAATTCATACAAGCTTCATTCATTCCATTTAATCCAATAGTACTAAAATGATTCTTAAAATACTCTCCTTCTCCATCTTTAATTCCTTGTAAATAGTATCTAGAATATGGATATAGTCCTACATCCATATATTTTTCAAGAACTATTCTCTTAGCTTCACAAATTTCCTTCGCTGTCTCCATCAATTCTCTAACTTTCTTTTTAAATTCCTCTCTTGTTTTTGACTTATATCCAATTCTTGGCATGTTTAATGTTACAACATTAATAGATCCTGTCATTGGATTTGCTCCAAATAAACCTCCACCTCTTTTCCTAAGCTCTCTATTATCTAACCTCAAACGACAGCACATGCTCCTAACATCTTCTGGATTCATATCGCTATTTACAAAGTTAGCAAAGTAAGGTGTACCAAACTTTCTTGTCATTTCCATTATACTATTTGATACTTCGGAGTTCCATGGAAAATCACTAGTAATATTTATTGTAGGAATCGGAAAACTAAAGCTTCTTTCTGCTCCATCTCCCTCCATCATTACCTCACAATACGCTTTGTTAAATATATCCATTTCCTTTTGAAATTCTCCGTATGTTTTATCCTTTAATTTTCCACCTATTATTACTTGTGTATTTTTAAGCATAGGATGAGGAGTTATATCTAGTGTTATATTTGTAAATGGAGTTTGAAAACCAACTCTTGTTGGTACATTAAGATTAAATACAAATCCTCTCATTAATTTCTTAACTTGGTAATAGCTTAAATTATCATAATATATAAATGGTGCAGCATAAGTATCTAAAGAACTAATTGCTTGAGCTCCTGCTGCTTCTCCTTGTAATGTATATAACCAGTTTACTATTTGTCCTAAGAATGTTTGTAAATGTTTAGGTGGTTTAGATTCAATTTTTTCCTTTGCTCCTCTAAATCCTTTTCTTAATAGTGCCTCCAAATCCCATCCACAGCAATAAGGTGCCAATAATCCTAAGTCATGAATATGTAAGTCTCCATTTATATGAGAATCTCTCATTTTTTTTGTATAAATTTTATTTAACCAATATTTCTTTGTTATTGATTCAACTATATGATTATTAAGTCCCTGAAGACTAAATCCCATATTTGCATTTTCATTTATTCTCCAATCTTCAAATGAAACATACTCATCAATCATTTTTTCTGCATCCATAAAAAGATTTTTTACTTCTCTTAATTCTTCATGTTTATTTCTATATAATATATATGCTTTTGCAGTTTTTGCATGTCCTTCTTCTATAAGTACTTTCTCCACTATATCTTGTATAGCTTCTACATTTGGTATGCCTACTCCATAAGCTTCATTTAAGATTTTTTCTACCATATTAGATAGCCTTTTTGTTTCTTTCTTATCATTTCCACCAACTGACTTTGCCGCTTTAAATATTGCATCTTCAATCTTTTCTAAAGTAAAATCAACTATATCTCCATTTCTTTTCTGTACCCTTGAAATCAAACTATTACCCCCTTATATTGTGTTATGTTATGATTTCATTCATATATATTGTATGTTATAGTGTTGAAGTTGTAAAGTAGCTTTTTATAATTTAATAATTTTTATAATGAAAAAAGGACCCTAAGGTCCAATTCCCATAAAAATTTATGAATTTAGTATTTTCTCTTCAATAATTTTTCTGTTATTTCATATATAATTTTTTTATTTTCACTTTCTGGAAGTAATTCTATATTTTTAAATGCTCTATTTGTATATTTTATAGCTAGTCTCTTTGATTTTTCTATTCCATCTGAATTTTTAACAATATTTATAATTTCTATTACATCTTGGTTATCAATACTATCTTTTTTTATTATATCTTCTAAATTATTATTTCCTTCTAAAATAGCATATATTAAAGGTAAAGTAAAAAATCCTTGTTTAAGATCATTTTTTATACTCTTTCCCATTATATTTTCATTTGCTGTATAATCCAATATATCATCTATTATTTGAAAAGCCATACCTATATTATACCCAATTCGTCCTAATTTCTTTGACAACTTTTCATCACAATCAGCTTCTTTTGCACCTATTGTAAAGCTCATTGCAAAAAGAGCTGCAGTTTTACCTGAAATTATTTTCAAATATCTTTTCAATGATACATTTTTATTAAATCTAAAATGATGTTGTCTTATTTCTCCAATACAAATCTTTAATATAGATTGAGATATCTTTTTTATATTTTCCATAGAATAATCTTCACTTAACATAAGAAAACATTTTGAAAAAAGATAATCTCCCATATATACTGCCTGATCCTTACCATATTTTGATTGTATTGTTACATTTCCTCTTCTTAATTTTGATTCATCTATTATATCATCATGAATAAGAGTAGCCATATGGAGCATTTCTATTACTGCTGCTAAGTTTTTATGCTTTTTATCATTATAATTACCAAATTTGGATGATAACAATAAAAATGCAGGTCTAAGCATTTTTCCACCTGAAAGAATCAAATCAGTCAAAGGTTCTTCTATATATTTCTCTGTTGTTTTTACATTTTCTATCATTATTTTATTTACATCTTGTAATTCATTTTTAATTTGAGGATAATCATCCCAAAACATATTCATATTATTTATCACCCTTGATATTTACTTTTAATTTTTAAGTCTTAAAAAATAAACCAGTATCTTTTAAAAATTTCAATATATATTTTACTGTAATACCTACAAATAACCCTGTAATAACTGAAGATAATAATAATAGAGGTAGATATATAAATATATTTAAATTTTCTATTATTAATGCCGCCATTAAAATTTGACCTATATTATGAAATACAGCTCCTACAATACTAATACCAATTACACTTATTTTTTCTCGTCCTATTACTTTTAATATATACATTATTAAAAAGCTTAATATTCCACCAGAAATACTAAATAGAAATCCTGATACATTTCCTCCCAGTAGACTAGCAAGTATTACTCTTAAAATTACTACAGTAAGTGTTTCTTTAAAACCAAATAAATATAAAGACACAAGAGTAATAATATTAGCAAGTCCTAATTTAGCACCTGGAACTCCAAAATTGAATGGTATCAATCTTTCTACCAAATGAAGTACTAATGCTTGAGCTACTAATAATGATATCACTACTATTTTCCTTGTTTTATTCATAATTCCCTCCTAATAAGAGGTATCATCTAATCCATCCTCTTTTTCTCCTATAATTTCTACTACAACTTTATTTGGAAGGCATACTAAAATCTCACCAGGTTCATCTATGGATCCATCCTCTACACAAACCTTGTCAGGACAATTTGCATCTATAATATTTGCTTTATTATCAGATAATTTTATAGTATTCTTCCCAAACTCAGTGTCTAAATTTATTGTTTCATCTGTTGTTTCTGTTAATTCAACAGTTTTATAAACTTGTCCATCTATTGAAATTTGAGCTTTCTTACTATTAAAATTATCGTCTTTTATATAATTTAAATATAAAAACCCTAATAATGAAATTAAAAGTACAGAAATGATAATTATCTTATCAAATTTTTTCATAAATATTCCTCTTTCTAAACTATTATCTTCTATAGTTTATCAATTTTCAAACCTTTAATCAAATAAAATCCTTTCGCAAAAAAATAGTGCGAAAGGATAATATTTCTAATCTATATATAAATATGATTTCCTTGCAAATGGAGTTTTCATCCACCATTTCTTTAGTATTGGCATTACATAATAATCTAATCCAAATACTCTTCCTGCACCACCTATTAAAGCTATCCCTGCTGCTAAATACCAAAGCATTTCATAAGGTGCCATACCTGATGTCCAAATCATTATACCCATTACTACAGATACTATAGAAGCTATCGCTGTAAATAACCCAAGAATTAATAGTCCACCTACTATAATTTCAGCTATTACCATTCCTGTTTGGAATACACTAGCAAGTATTGTGAAATCACCATCATCAGTATAGAAAAATATATTCATAAACCAATCCATAATATCACTTATAAAATCTGGTACTGGTAAAGCGTCTCCCCACTCTGCTGCTTGTTCTCCAGCTGCTGCAGTTGTTTCACTTGCACCTGTAGTCCCTTCTACAGATAAAGGAGATTGTGGAATTAAGAATATATCAGTTGGATCTTCTAATACTTGAGGTATCTTATTTAATCCTTCTCTTAACCATTTATATCCTACAAATACTCTTAAAGGTACTAACCAGAAATTAGGACTTCTATATGAGAAATGTCCTCCTAATATTGATCTATTCTCTTTTATAGTAAAGAATTGATGCATTATATAAGACCATACTACATTAAAGCCACCTACTCCAAATAAATAATGAACATTTACCATATGCTTCATAAACATTGCAAAGAAACCTGATAACTCCATATTTCCTAAATGAGCTACTGCATATCTTGACCCTATTGAAACCATAAATCCATGATAATTAGATTTAAATCCTTTTAAATCCTTATTATTAATATCAGATTCAATATTTTCTACTGCTGTTTCTGCTGTTTGAAGTGCTGTTTCAACTATTTGAGGTGTAGGTCCTGATTCTTCTTCAAAATATGAATTATCACCTATAACATATATATTTTTATGATCTACAGACTGCATATATTCATTTGTTTGAATACGACCTCTTTTTCCTAAAGTAAGACCTAAATTGGCTGCAAAGCTACTTCCTTGTACTCCAGCTGTCCAAATAAGAGTGTGTGTTTTGAACTCTTGACCATCTTTTAAAGTTACACTATCAGGAGTAACTTTAGTTATCATTGATTGAGTTAATATTTCTACTCCTAATTTATTAAGTCTTCTTTCTGCTTTTGCTATTAACTTATCATTTAATATAGGTAATATTTTTGGAAGCCCTTCTACTAATTTAAGAGAAACTTCTTTTTCATTTATGTTAAACTTTCTTGATAATTTTTTCTTCCATTCTGCAATTTCACCTATTGTTTCAACTCCTGTAAACCCTGCTCCTGCTATTACAAAAGTTAACATTTTACGCCTTTTCTCTTCATCTGTTTCAGTGCTTGCAAGTTCAAACATTTTATAAACATGTTCTTTTATTTTTACAGCGTCATCATATGACCATATTGTAAAACTGTGCTCTTTTGCTCCATCTACTCCAAAAAATGCTGGTTCAGATCCAGAGCCTAATACTAAATAATCATATTCATATTCTTTTGTCTTAGATATAAGCTTTTGAGATTCAAAGTCAATATTATCAATTTTATCAGTAACAACATTTACTTTCTTTTTACCGAATATTTTCTCTAAGTTAATCTGAACCCCATGTTTCTCAATTCTACTACCTGCAACTTCATGCAAATCAGTTAGAAGAGTATGATATGAATTTTTGTCAATTAAAGTAATTTCTACTTCGTCGTTTTTCTTAAATTTTTTATGAAGTAATTTAGCTGAATGAACGCCCCCATATCCAGCGCCCAAAATCACTATTCTTTTCTTACTCATTATGAGCCTCCTTATTTTTTATATTTACTCTGTATAAAATATATATTGATAAAAATGTAACTTTTATGAATAAAATAATAGCATGTCCATATATTATTGTTAATATTGTAACTATGATGTATACAGAGTTGTATTGATATTATAACATAAATTTTATATTAATCTATACTAATTTATTAAATTTATATTACAGTTTTTTTATTTGTTTACTAGGATTTAATTTTATTTATAAATATAAGTAGTTGTGATATAATTATTTACGAATTTTACAATTGGAGGTTATATATGAACTTTAAAAAATATTTTATATTATTAATATTATTTGTTTTATTATTCTTTACAGGGTGTAATTCAAATGAAATTTCAACTAATGAAAAAGTCGAACCTAAAAGTGAAAATGCTTTTTATCTTGGAACAGTTGTAGATATTACCATATATGATAACGCTCCTGATAATATATTTGAAACTCTTTTTTCAAAAATAGAAGATATTGAAAATAAAATGAGCTTAAATATAGATTCATCTGAAGTAAACAAAATAAATGAAAATGCAGGAAAGAACTTTGTTAAAGTGTCAGAAGATACGTATAATGTAATAGAAAAAGGAAGATATTATTCTGATATAACAAAAGGTAATTTCGATATTACAATTGGTCCTCTTGTGAATCTTTGGCAAATAGGAACTGAGAATGCAAAAGTGCCAAGTGAGACTGAAATAAAAGATAAACTTCCTCTAATAGATTATGAAAATGTAATATTAGATGAAAATGAAAAAAAAGTAAAATTAAATAAAGCAAATATGAAATTAGATTTAGGTGGCATAGCAAAGGGCTATGCAGCTGATGAATTAGCAAATATTTTAAAAGATAATAATGTAAACCATGCAATTATAAATTTAGGCGGTAATGTATTAGCATTAGGTGATAAACCTGACGGTTCATCTTGGAAAATAGGTGTACAGAATCCTTTTGAACCACGTGGAAAGCATATAGCTATAGCTAATGTAAAAGACAAAACTGTAGTATCATCAGGTGTATATGAAAGAAATTTCACTGAAGACGGAAAATTTTATCATCACATATTAAACCCTTTTACAGGTTATCCAGTAGAAAACAAATTACAAAGTATCACAATAATTTCAGATACCTCTTTTGATGCAGATGGACTCTCTACAGGTATATTTGCTCTTGGCCTAGAAAAAGGACTAGAATTTGTTGAAAAAACAGAAGGAGTAGATGCTCTTTTCATAACTAATGAAAAAAAAGTATATATTACTTCTAATATAAAGAAAAATATAGAAATGACAAATGAAGAATTTAAATTAATGAATTAAAAAAAGCTCAGAAACTGAGCTTTTTTTAATAGTTATGGCAATATCCTCCAAAACCGCCGTATCCACCATATCCATTTCTTTTTCCATCTCTTTGACCTCTTCTAAATCCCATTCCTGGACCATGATATTCTTCATTATCAAATCCATTTTCATTGTGATATTCTTCTACTTCATTCAATCTTTCCTTATAATCTTCTGCTTGTTCAGGAGTTATATCTCCATTTTTTACTCCTTCGTCAATCCTATCTTTTTGCCACTCCATTTTATCTCTAAACCATTCTGGAACAACACTTCCATCTCCATCTGCAAAGGCTACAACTCCAGCTGAAAATACTAATGCTGAAATCAATAATACGCTTAAAAATTTCTTCATAATTTACATCTCCTTTTTATATTTATATTTTGTTTAATATAATTATAAAAAAAGATTATGAAGAAATTATGAAGAATTATGATTCTTTTTTAAACTCATTTAGATTTAAATTATCTTCAAAATATAAACTGGTACTTGGAAATGCAATTTCTGCTTTTTCTTGTTCTAAAATATCCATTATTTTAAGGTTTATATCTTGTTTTATATTTAAAAACTCATTATAATCTATTGCTTTTGCAAAATATTGTATAAGTACATCTAAACTGCTCTCATTAAATATTTCAAAATTCGTAAGTATCATTTCATTATCTACATCAGGATGCTGTAACAACATATATTTAATATTATCAACTACTCTTTCCACTTTATAGGATGATGTAGAATATGTTAAGCCTAAATAAAATCTAACACGTCTAATTCCTCTTTTTGAAAAATTAGTTATAGCATTTTCAGATACTTTTGAATTAGGTATGGTTATTAATGCTTTTTCAAATGTTCTTATTTTAGTACTTCTAAAATTAATATCTTCTATTACACCTTCGATATTAGAAAATACTACCCAATCACCAATATCAAATGGTTTATCAATTAAAATTGAAATTCCACCAAATATATTTGCTAAACTATCTTTGGCAGCCATTGCTATAGCAATACCTCCAATTCCAAGACCTGCTATAAAAGCACTAATGCTATATCCAAATTCTTCTACTATAATAGCTATAGATATTGATATTATGATAACTCTAATTATTCTTGAAATAAAAGGTTTCAATATTTTTTGTGATTTTAAATTTAATTTTGCTCCTAATTTATCATAAATCCATTCATAAGTTCCTGCTACATTATATAATCCCCAGGTTATAATTATTATAATAGAAACTCTAAATAACTTAGTGATTACAGTTTGAGTAACTTCTTTAAATGGTAAATAAATAAGAGCTATATAAAGGCCTATTACAATAATTAATGTCCTTATAGGTTTTTTAAATTCATCCAAAATATAATCATCTACTTTATTTTTTGTTTTTTTGGTAAAAATGCTCACAAATTTATATATTATTTTAGTAATAACTGAACTAAATATTATAGAAACAAAAAATATTCCAACTGATATTCCAATTTGCATTAAAGAAACTGCAAAATTTTCATCAAAAAATTTTTTTATCCATTCTAAAACTTCCACAAATATTCCTCCATATTAAATTATATTTATTATTTAAAAGTATATACATGATTTTAAATTTTATCAATAAGATAAAAAAATAATCCCGAGCTCGGGATTATTTCTATCTATTTAAATTTTCTATAATTTTTGTGGTAAATGCTATTAAGTCTTCAGGACTTCTAGATGTAATTATATTTCCATCAACTACAACATCTTCATCTTTGTAAGTTGCTCCAGCATTTATTAAATCATCTTTTATTGTGTGATATGAAGTTAATTTTTTTCCTTTTATATCACAAGTAGAAGCTATCATCCAAGGTCCATGACATATTGCTGCAATAACTTTTCCTTTATTATTCATATCCTTTACAAAATCCTTAGTTGCTTTACATGCTCTCATTTTATCTGGTGAATAACCTCCAGGAATAACAACAGCATCATAATCACCTGAATTTATATCACTTGATGCTAAATTAGACTTAGTAGGAACTCCATTTTTACCTTTATAAATAGTATCTTTTTCAGTACCTATTAAATCAACATCAAATCTTTCTTCTTTAAGTCTATATAAAGGCCAGAGAAGCTCAATATCTTCATACATATTTTCTACTAATAAAGCTATTTTCTTCAATATTATAACCTCCTATATTTTATGACTCTATAAATTACTTACCCCCTAAGTATCTATTTATTCACTATTCTTAGAGTTTAATCTATTTACAATTGTGATATAATATAATTTAGAAAATAATTATAGGGGTGATTTTTTGAGAAAATATATGATTGCAGAAGCAGACATTCATTCTACTGCTCTTAGACAATTAGGAGCTGAAGTTCACGTCATGAATTCTTTATTATGTTATGTTTCATTCAATATTAAAGGCACAAAAGTATCTTATGTATATAATATAAACAAAAAAAATAAATACTTTTTACAAAGAATAAAGCCATATCCTGAAACTGCTGGGACTTTTAGTAGTGAAGATGAATTGATAAAAACTATTAAAATAGATATTGAACAATTTGAAAATGCAGCTAATTCACATCATTTCAAAGAATTTATTGAGTTTAATAAAAATTTAAATGAAACAATAAGAAATTTTGAAGATTTATATTTGTATTATAATGTTCCAAATGAAACTATAAGAGAAATTCAAGTTGAACTAAATAAAATGCAAGCACTTATAAAGAGAACAAGAGAAACTTCACAAAGAGTGTATAAGAAAAAAGATCCTGACACAATATAATATAATCGTTAACTTAAATACTATTAAGATTATATTAAATTTTAAAAAAACTTAGACTTGAAAGAGTTTTTCTTGTATTATAGATAAGTGTAGAATTTACAACTGAATATTTTAAAGGAGATGTTTTAAATGACTTTAGATACTGGAGTTTATATTGCAGTTTCTATATTTATACTAACTTATATTTTTATTATTTCAGAAAAGATTAATAGGACATCTATTGCACTTTTTGGAGCATCTCTCCTGATTGGTCTTAGAATCATAAGTCAAGAGTATGCATTTGATACTATTGACTTCAACACAATTGGCTTACTTGTAGGAATGATGGTAATTGTCTCTATAGTTAAAAAAACAGGCATATTTCAATATGTAGCTATAAAAGCTGCTAAAAGTGCCAAAGGAGATCCATTTAAAATTATTTTAATACTTTCTATTATAACTGCTGTATCATCAGCTTTATTAGATAATGTCACTACTGTTTTATTGATAGTGCCAGTTACTTTAGTTATAACTGAAACATTAAAGACTAATCCACTACCATTTCTAATCCCAGAAATTTTAGCAGCAAATATAGGTGGTACTGCTACACTTATTGGTGACCCACCTAATATAATGATTGGTAGTGCTACAAACTTAGGTTTTATGGATTTTGTTTTGAACTTAGGCCCTATAGTGGTAATTATCCTTATTGCTACACTATTTATAATTAAGTTTATTTATGGTAATTCTATGGATGTAAGTCAAGAATTAAAAGACAAATTAATGAAATTTGATGAAAATAAATCAATAAGAGACTATAAATTACTTAAACAAAGTTTGTTTGTATTAGCTCTTACAATGATAGGATTTATAACACATCAATATTTAGGACTAGAATCCGCAACAGTTGCATTAATAGGAGCATCACTTTTATTAATAATTAGTAAATTAGACCCAGAAGATATCTTGCTAGAAGTAGAGTGGTCTACTATATTCTTTTTCGCAGGATTATTTGTTTTAGTTGGAGGCCTTGAAAAAGTAGGAGTTATAGAATTCTTAGCTAAAGAAGTATTAAATTTAACTAAAGGAAATTTAATGCTTACAACTTTAATGATATTATGGGTTTCAGCATTAGCATCAGCTTTCATTGATAATATTCCATTTGTAGCTACAATGATACCTCTTATAAAGAGTATAGGATCAATGAGTGGTATTGCTATAGGTCCACTTTGGTGGGCACTTGCACTTGGTGCATGTTTAGGTGGAAATGGTAGTTTAGTTGGTGCATCTGCTAATGTAATAGTGGCAGGTTTCCTTCAAAAGACCGATCATAAATTATCTTTCGTTAAATTTTTAAAAGTAGGTTTTCCTATTATGATAGTTTCTGTAATAATATCAAGTATATATTTAGTATTGTTTTATGTATAAATAAAAAATAACATCCACATAAAAATTGTGGATGTTATTTTTTATTTAAGTAGCTCGTCCAAATCTAGTTCATTAAAATCTTTTATCACCATATCTGCATGGGATAAATTTTGATTTGAAGTTTCATCTCCTTCATAACCAATGACTTTAATCCCTGCATTATTAGCAGCCTTTACTCCATTTTCTGAATCCTCTATAACTATAGCCTCTTCTTTTTTTACCTTTAATTTATCTAAGGCATATAAAAATATATCTGGTGCTGGCTTTGAATCTTTTACAAAATCTCCACTTATAAGTTCCTGAAAATACTCTCTTATCTCTAATGTTTCTATAATTTTTTCTATCCAAGATACAGGAGAAGAGGATGCTACAACCATCTTGATTCCTTTGTTATGTAAATCCTTTATTAGAGGTATAACTCCATTTATTGCATTTACATTTTCTTTTAATTGAATATGATCTAAATATATTCCTCTTACCTCATCTACTAATTCATTTACTGTTTTATTTAAATTATATTTCTTTTTTAGTTTATCAAACATATAATAAGAATTAGTTCCCACAAATTCATCTAAATCCTTTTTTGTAATTTCAACTCCAAAATTGGCCATATATTCAATTTCTATTTTTACAAGTTCTGGCTCACTATTAACTATTACACCATCCATGTCAAATATAAATGCTTTAATCATAAAATCACCTTTACTTTCTTTGATATTATATGTATAATATTATCATAATTTATCAAAAATAAATAGGTGATGGAGCTCACCTTTAAATATTACATATAATGTAATTGATGGCTCCTACTTCTTTAGGATAACTCTATGGAAGTAGGAGTTTTTTTAATTTTAAAAAGGGGTTGTTTTTATGGCAATTAGTTTTGCAATTATAATTATTTTTGGCTTACTAGCTAACAAGATATTTACCAAATTAAAATTACCTGGTCTTCTAGGTATGCTTATAGTAGGTATCCTATTAGGTCCTTATGCATTTGACATTCTAAATAAAGAAATCTTAATAATTTCAGGAGATTTAAGAAAAATAGCACTTATAGTTATACTTCTTCGTGCTGGACTCGGAGTAAAAAAAGAAACATTAAAGAAAATTGGAATTCCAGCAATAAAACTTAGTTTTATCCCTGGTATATTTGAAGGTTTTACACTTATATTCATTACAATGAAAATATTTAACTTCTCATTTGAACAAGCGGGAATACTTGCTTTTATAATAGCAGCAGTTTCTCCTGCTGTTGTAGTTCCTTCAATGCTTTCACTTATTGATAAGGGAAAAGGAGAAAAGAAAGCTATTCCTACACTAATTCTTGCTGGTGCCTCTATTGATGATGTATTTGCAATAACAATATACTCTACTTTTTTAGGAATGTATAATGCAAAAAATGCAAATATATTAAAACAATTATTAAATATACCTATATCTATAGCTTTAGGTATATCCATTGGCATTATAATTGGGTTTATTATGACTTATATTTTCAAACATTATCATATAAGGGATACTAAAAAAACACTTATCCTTCTATCAACTGCAATAATATTTAATAGTTTAGAAGAACCTTTAGAGAAAATTGTTCCTATAGCTACTCTTTTAGGTGTTATGACAATAGGTTTCATATTACTAGAAAAATACCCTAATGTAGCAAATAGATTATCATCTAAACTTAACAAAGTGTGGGTATTAGCTGAAATAATACTTTTTGTACTTGTAGGAGCAGAAGTAAATATTTTTGTTGCAATGGATTCAGGTTTAATTGGAATACTTGTTATAACTATTGGTCTTATTGGCAGGTCAATTGGTGTAATAATATCACTTATAGGTACAAATTTGAATTTTAAAGAAAGACTATTCTGTATTATATCATATACTCCTAAAGCTACAGTACAAGCTGCTATAGGAGCAGTTCCTTTAACAATGGGAGTTAAAGGTGGAGAATTAATACTTGCTATTGCAGTACTTTCAATAATTATAACAGCTCCACTTGGTGCAATAGGTATTAAATTTGCTGGAGAAAGATATTTGGAGTAAAACTGTACCATTCAATTTATCACCTCATATTATATTATGAGGTGATAAATATGTATTACGATTTTGCAGTTGCTGAGATTGAAGGTGGCCCTTTAAAAAGCGATATTAGAGGATATGTAAGTTTTAGAGATATAGATGGCGGCATAATAGTTTGTGCATATATTTACGGATTACCTGAATATATGCCTGGAACAAATAAAAAAGATCCAATTGGACCTTTTGGTTTTCATATTCACGAAGGAGAATCTTGTACTGTAGGAGATCCAAACAATCCATTTCAAGCAGCAAAGGGACATTATAATCCTAGAAATGTTCCACATGGAAATCATCCAGGAGATTTTCCAGTACTGATTGCTAGTGATGGATTTGCTCAAATGTGCTTTTTCACAAATAAATTTAGCATAGATGAAATTATAGGAAAAGCTATTATAATTCATCAAAATCCTGACGATTATAGATCTCAACCTGCAGGAAATGCTGGTAAAAGACTAGCTTGCGGTATAATTAAACCTATGTATAATAAAATGCAAATGAGATGGTAAATAGATAGGTCTATTACCTATTACTCTAATGATAATAAAAGATTTAATATTTTAATATAATTATTGCCAAGGATATTTTTGTTCACATAGAAATACCCTTGGCAATAATTGTATATTTTTTTAAAAAAGACAGCATCCTACTATTATTAGTATTTAAGAATAAATATTCACATTTTTAAGAACCTTGAAATTTACACACTTTTGATTGTTATAAAAAAAACGTTAAAAAATAATCGTTTAATTATTGACATTTTTATTTTGTTGGTATATATTAGTTCCTGAAGGTAGCTACTATTAAAAAATATTTAAATTATAATTCTTTTAAAGGTTTATGTTATTATTATATTAGTAATTTATACTAAATAATATTGAATATAAAGGAGAATTATAATGGATAAAGTAATTAGGATTTTAAAAAGTTTTAATTTTAACGAATCTGAGGCAAAAGCGTATATTACACTGTTTCAACATGGTCCTTGTTCAGGTTATGAGTTAAGTAAGATGTCTGGTATTTCACGTTCTAAAATATACAATATTTTAGAATCATTATTTCAAAAAGGTTATGTATCGAATACCCAAGACGGAAAAGTTCTTTTATATAGATCAGAACCAATTGAACATATTTCTAGATTAATAAAGACTTCTGTAGAAGATGGATTAGATATGCTTCAAGAAAGTATGTCTAACTTTGAAAAAACTATAGATAGTGAACAAATATGGAATATAAAAGGATATGAAAATATTATAAATAAATGCATAGATTTAATAGAATCTTCAAAAAAAGAAATCCTAATTCAAGTTTGGAGTGACGATTTAACTGATCGTTTAGAAGAAATTATTGTAAAAAAACAAAAAGAACTCGGCCGAGTTTTAGTAATAATCTATGATTCAGAAGATAATTACAACACTAAAATTAAAAAATTCTATAAACATGGTTTTGAAAAAAATAAAATTGCAGATACAGGAAGTAGATGGATTACAATTACTATAGACTCTGAAGAGATGTTACACGCATCTATTAAAAACTATAACGTGGCAAAAGGTATCTATACAAAGAATAAAGGCATGGTATTTTTTGCAAATGAATACGTAAAACATGATGCATATTGTCTTAGATTAATAGATGCATTAGGTGATAAAGTAAAAGATGTTTTTGGAGAGAATATGGAGGGGATCCGAGATGTATTTGCTATAAATTAGGAGGATTATAATGGTATTAAATATTATTTTAACACTAATTGTTTTAGTAAATGGAACTTTTGCAGTAAAATTCATTAAGAATTTACTTGCTAATAAAAATGAGGCAATGAATGAACCTGGAAATCCTATTGCGATGGCAATTTCTTCATTCACACTTTTTTTTCTATCAACTTTTGGAATATCAGATTTTGCAATATCCACTGTATTATATAGAAAGTTAAAATGGACCAGTGATAAGAAATTACCAGGTACATTAAATACACAATGTGTTATACCTGTTGCAGTTATGGCTTTATCATATATTTCATCAATAAGTGTAGAACTTAAAACATTAATAATAGCTATATTAGCTCAAGTTTTAGGTGCTTATATAGGCCCTAGATTCGTGGTCAAAATGAATGTTGATGTAATCAAAAAGTTTATATCTGTAGGTCTTTTAATTGCTGCTGGACTTATATTAATGGGCAAATTTGGAGTATATCCTTCAGGAGGTAATGAAGTAGGTTTAGCAGGATTCAAATTAATATCTTTAGGTATTTTATCTTTTGTTTTTGGAGCACTTAATAATGTGGGAATAGGTTCATATGCACTAACTATGGCTACTGTTTATGCTTTAGGATTAAATCCTGGTGTGGCTTTCCCTATAATGATGGGAGCTTGTACTTTCTCAGTTCCAGTAGGGAGTATGCAATTTGTTAAATACGAATCATATTCAAGAAAAATAACATTATTTACTTCTATATTCGGTTCTATTGGGGTTTTAGTTGCTGCATTTATTGTTAAGAGTATGAATGTTTCTATGCTTCAATGGTTAGTAGTTGCAGTATTAATATATAGTGCCATAACAATGATTTCTGATATAAGAAAAGCTGAAAAAAGTGATGTTAAAGTCACAGCATAATTATATATAATTTATATTTTAAAAAGGATGTGTTTATTATTAAAGTTGTTGTTTTAAAAGATCATGATATTGAAAATGTATTTTCTATGAAAGATGCAATCAAAGCAGATAAAGATGCTTTAGAATTTTATTCAAAGGGAGAAACTTCTATACCTTTAAGAACTAATATAAGTGTAGATGAGCAAAATGGACAAAGCCTCTATATGCCAGGTTATGTATCTGGTGCAAATGCTTTAGGTGTGAAAATTGTTTCTGTATATCCAGATAATATTGAAAAAAAATTAAACTCTGTACCTGCAACAATGATACTTCTAAATAATGAAACTGGAGAAGTTTGTTCAATAATGGATGGCACCTATTTAACAAGAGTTAGAACTGGTGCAGTTTCAGGTGCTGCAACTGATGTGTTAGCAAGAAAAGACTCTAAGATTTTCACCATTTTTGGTACAGGTGGACAAGCAGAGGGACAACTTGAAGCTGTATTGGAAGTTAGAAATATTGAAGAAGTTAGAGTGTTTGATATAAGCAAAGATCGTGCTATAGAATTTGCTAATAGGATGTCTGAAAAATTTGCTGAGAAATTTAATGTTAAAATTTTTGCAGTTGATAGCTCAGATGAAGCAGTAAAAGATGCTGATATTATTACATGTGTTACAACTTCAAAAAAGCCTGTTTTTGATGGTAAACTTATCAAAAAAGGTGCTCACATAAATGGTGTTGGTTCATATACTCCAGATATGCAAGAAATTGATGCATATATTTTGAAGAACTCTGATAAAGTATATGTAGATACAAGAGATGGAGTCTTAAATGAAAGTGGAGATTTTATAATACCTATAAAAGAAAATAAATTCTCAGAAAGTGATATAACTGGAGAACTAGGTGAAGTAATAATGGGCAAAGTTCCATCTAGAACTAATGATGAAGAAATTACTTTATTTAAAACAGTTGGTAGTGGAGTATTAGATGTTGTAACTGCAAGAAGAATATATGAAAAAGCCTTAGAAAAAGGAATTGGAAGTATTATAGAATTTTAATAATTTAACACCTCTGAAATATTTCAGAGGTGTTAAATTATATTTATATATTTTCATTATTTATCTTTTGAGACTTTTTTCTTAAAAACTCCCATTTAGTTTCTGCAGTGATAATTCCAACAAAAATAATAGCACTACCTATAACCATTTTAATTGTAAATAATTCTCCCAATAAAAGAATTGAAAAAAGAGTTCCAAATACAGCTTCCAAACTAAGTATAATAGCAGTATGAGTTGAGGTTGTATATTTCTGTGCTATATTTTGTATTAAGAAAGCTATTAATGTGCTAACTCCTCCTAGATAAAGTACAGTAAACCAACCTTGTCCACTTATATCTAAATTTATAGGCTCAAACGGTATTGCAAGAATGATAGAAAATATTGCTGCAAAAATAAATTGTAATATTGTAAGTACTATAGGGTCATGTTTTTTTGCAAAATGACCTATTGATGTAATATGTGCTGCAAAAAGTAATGCACATAAAAGTGTAAGTAAATCACCACTATTTAATGCAACTCCACCTTCAAGAGTCAAAAATCCTATCCCTACAAGTGTTATAAAAGTAGCTAATATCTCAAGATTATGTGGCTTTCTTTTACTTATAAACCAAAAAAGAAAAGGAACCATTACTACATTTGTAGCAGTTAGAAACGCTTGCTTGCTAGCTGTAGTAAATTGTAAGCCTACTGTTTGTGCTGCAAATGCTGAAAATAAAAAACTACCTATTATAGCACCCGCTATTATATCACTTTTATTTACAGTTTTAAGCTTTTTAAAAAATACTACACTCATTAAAATAGAAGCTATAATAAATCTCATAGCATTCATAAAAAGTGGTGTCATATTATCTAATCCATTTTTAGTTACAACAAATCCACTACCCCATATAATGGCAACTAATACTAATGCCATATCTGCATATAAACTTTTTTTCTTATCTAATTTTACCACTACATCACCTCTTTATATTTAAGTTATAATTACATTATAGTCCATATAATATAAAAGGTAAATGAGAAAAAAGATATAAAATACCCTTAAGAATATTATTCTTAAGGGTAAATATTAATTAAATATACTATTAAAAAATTCTTTTATAGCATCTATTATCTTTCCAATAAATGATCTTGCTTCTGGGTTTTCATCTAATGCTTTATCAATCTTGTCGCCTAAACCTTTAATTTGATTTTTTATTTCATTTAAATCTAAATCAAGTCCAGATATCTTGTCCATTAATTTTGATATATCATCAATTTGTTCCTGAGTTAAGTTTATATTTAATTCATTTGCCTTATCTTCTACTACTTCTTTTATTTCATTTATATTTGTAATATTATTATTTATAATATAAATTTTAATCTCATTTATTAATTCTGTTGCCTTTTCTTTTCCTATATTCTCATCTTTACCTAATTCTGAAGTTTTTGCTAATTCCTCTGATGCTATTTCTTTTTCTTCTTCAGATATTTTTTCACCTGATAAATCTTCAAATGCCTTTATTATACCAGTAAGAGCTGCTGTGCCTGTAACTTTCATAGGACTATTTACCATTACTTTAGCATCTTTTATTCCTACTGTCACTAAAGCATTTTTATACATTTCATTAGTTACCCATGTAATATTATTACTATCTACTTCAATACCTGCACCGTCTTCAAGTTTTTCAACATAAACAGAAGACAATGCTCTAGTACCTATTATACTTTCATCAATATGTTCTAAAAAGTATTTTCTTTCTTCTTCATTTGTCACTTCAATAACTCTTACATCTTCACCTACTCCAAAGTATTCTTTCATTTCTTCTTTTTGTTTATCAGTTAAATCTTCTCCAATACTTACTACATTTTCACCCACTACTGCATCAGCAAAACCAAAAGATGATATAGCAAATATAGATATTAAAAGTATAGACATTATTTTCTTAATCATAAAAACACTCCTTTTAACTTGTTAAATGTATTATACCATATTGATAATATTTTAATCTATATTTGTAGTTATAATGAAATATGTTATTAATATTACAAAATTAAATTTTCATTAGTTTCTGATAATTCATGATAAATACTGTTTATATATGGTATAATTTTGTAAAGAAGGTATTGTATATGAAAAAATATGGTGCTCTTATAGGATTATCTAGCTTATCATTAATTGAATTTATATTTTATCTAAATAGTGGTAGGGATGATTTAGAGTCATTCTTTTTGATTTGGGCTATAGTTTGGTTATCCATTATACTGTTTGGGCTTGTAAATAATTTTCAAAATAACAATACATACAATACAGCAAGTCCTATGGGTAACCCCTATGACTTTCTCGTTAATTCACGATTAAAAGTAAAATCTAAAACATCTAAAATTTCATTTACATTAGTTTTGATGTTAATATTTTTATTCGGACTTAATTTACTTGGATATTTGATTTTTATGTAATATAAATGCTAGTTCTAAATTAGAACTAGCATTTATTATTTATTTAAGTCTTTCAAATAATATATTATTTTCCAAATGAATATGCTCAAATAAATCTTTTTCTATAGCTTCAATTTTTTCAAAAGTTATTCTATATGTGTTACAACCATCTTCTGGAACTTTAAATCCATCTGTTATTTTTCTCATTTCTTTTAATATATCTCCTGCTGCCTCATGTTCTGATTCTGTTTCTTCTAATACTTTAAAAGCTTTTTTTCTATTTTCTTCTGTAGGATCTTTTTCATATTGTTTAATCATAGGGAATAATAATTCTTCTTCTTTTATTAAATGCTCTTCTATTTCAGCTTTTAAGTTATTAAATAATCTGTGTAATTTTGATAATTCAGTTCCATGTGATACATAATGCACTTTTAATATTTTTGAAAGTAATTCCTGTGTAATAGGCATTTCTTCTTTCAT
Organism: Senegalia massiliensis; assembly: GCF_009911265.1. Classification (NCBI taxonomy): domain Bacteria; kingdom Bacillati; phylum Bacillota; class Clostridia; order Eubacteriales; family Clostridiaceae; genus Senegalia; species Senegalia massiliensis. Next base: position 78,328 of record NZ_QXXA01000003.1, read on the forward strand.
AAATGTATGATGCTTATTTACAATATAATCTATTTGTTCACTCATAGTTTTTTCTTTGAAGTTGTCACTACTTTCTAATTCATCTTTCATCTTTTCATATCCACTATTCAATCTATCTAATAATTCATATTCATTTAAATCTTTTTCTTCTATAGCAACACTAAGTGGTCTGTCTCCACCACAACAAAAATCTATTTCATAATCCATAAATATATTTGTAGCTCCTGGAAAAATTGTTGCTATTTCACCTATTCTTTGCTCTTTATTTATTATTTTATTCATTGATATTACCTCCTTATTTATTAGGTGTAAAACTACAATATCCTATTTCATCACATCTATTCTTCATTTCATCCCAAGTATCTACTTTTTCTATTGATTCTAAAGCTGTAGGATATAATATATAATTTTCTTTGAATATATGATCCCTTAGATTAAAAACTATATATTTAGATACTTCATCTAACTTGATTTTAAATTCTTCAAAGTCCATATTTTCTACATTATGAGAAATTTCTTTTAATAAGTTTTTTCTTTCCCTCAAATTATCATGTTCCATTCTCATAATTCTAGTTGGTCCTGTAATCTCTCTATCTTCCATTTCTAAAAATAATACTTCTTCTTCTCTTTGATGATGCTTTTCCGCATCTAATATATTAATTGATAACTGTCTTAACTTTTTAAACTCTTCTCTATCTTTACTATAATTAGTCATTTCTTGTACTTTTAAATTTAATCTATCTAACTCTGTTAAGAATTCTAATATACTGTCATGTTCACTTATCAATGTTTCTAATACATGGCCTTCATCTATTTTTAACTTGAGTTTTTCTAATTCATCTTTTAACACTTCCATATGAATATCACATAAATGTCTTAAATCTTCTGGTTTCATTCCTTTATCAATCAATTTTTGCTCAGCTATTGATAATTCTAAAGGATTAATATTTTTAACTAATTCTAATGCTTCATTTCTTAATTCAGGAGTTATATTTCCTTTATTAAGCTTTTCTAATATATTTGATAATTTATCTATTTTATTCACTATAATCACTCTCCTTAACTTACTAACATATCTTTTATTACTCGTGTAGAAGCTTTCACTTCTTCTATATTTTCCTTATCTGGATTAAATTTTACTCTTATTGGAAACTTGATATTATCCATACCCGTTGTTTTAATTACATATGAACTATCTACTAATTTTATATTTGTATCTTGTAAATAGTCTTTTATAACTTCTACTGCTTCTCCACTCCATCCATAAGATCCAAATGCAATACCTAATTTTTCTTCTAAATTCATATATTTTAATATTTTTAATACTTTTTCTATGCCACCTACCATATCTGCATATCTTGTAGAACTTCCAAAGAAAATAGCATCAGAACTCTTAATTTTTTCTTTTACATCATCTATATCTACATTTTCTTTTATATTCATCATTTCTGTTTTTATTCCTTGTAATTCTAGTTCTTCAGCTATATGTTTTGATATTCTCTTTGTATTTCCTGTCATTGTAGAAAAAAGTATAAGTGCATTTTTATCTTTATTTGGTTTGCTCATTTCATCATACAGATCAATATATTTCTTAGGCTTATCCCTTAAAACATATCCATGGGATGGAGCTATTATATCTATATCAAGTTTTCTAATTTTTTCTATCATATCTTGAACATATGGTCTATGAGGATGCATAATCAAACTATAATAAACTTTAAAATCTTCTGTAATATCCTCAGGAGCTAAGTCATTAAATAATTTATCAGTAGCTATATGAGTGCTGAATATATCACAAGGATATAATACTTTATCTTCCACTGAATAAGTTATCATTGTTTCTTCTGTATGAAGGAAAGGTGTTTCAAAGAATTTAAGTGTCTTGCCTCCTATATCCAAAGTATCTCCATCTTTTATAATCATGAATTTTTTATGGTGAAGTTTATACATTTCCTTAAGTTCTTCTGCCCCTAGCTCTGTTGTAACTATTGTAGCTTGTTTAGCTTTATTAATTAATGCTGGTAATCCTCCAGAATGATCTGGCTCAACATGATTTATAACTATATACTGTATTTTTTCTAATTCTATATAATCTTTTAACTCTTCAACAAAATTTCTTCCAAAACTTATATCTACTGTATCTATAATTGTTGGTTTTTCAGTATCTAAAAAATAACTATTATAAGTTGTTCCTTTTTCTAATGTTAATCTATGAAAAGGTACCTTTCTGTCATCTACATATCCTACCCAATATGAATTTTTAGCTATTAATTTATCGTTCATTATAATACCTCCTAGAGTTTTTTCTCTGTATCTTTAATTACATTATAATGGAGGATAAAATATAAATCTGTGATAAATATCAAAATCCCGATAAAATTACTCGGGATTAAAATAAAAGTTGTTTTAACGCAAAAAAACTAATATCTTTAATTAGATATCAGTTTTCATATTATTAATCTTTCTCTTTTGTCCTTTTCGAAAAAAATTATTTGATAATCTAGATGTTGATAGTATATACATCCATATCATAAAAATAGCTGATTCTTTGTCAAGTAATATTTTACTTAATAAAAAATACATGGCTAAAATAGAAATAGTATTGTTAAAAAAATATAGAACCTTACTTTTATAATTTTTAATATAATTACTAATTAAGAGAATTACCATATATAATATGCTTCCTGTCCATGATATTAACCAAGAATTTCCATGATTATAATGTGATGAAGTAGAAAGCAGGATTATACCCAATATGATGATTGTAATAAAAATCATTATTTTGATTATTGGCTTCATAATGTAATCCTCCTTCAAATTATTATATGCTTAATTTTGTACGGCTAGTATACATTGTGACTCCCTTATATCTTGTAAATTATATGTATATATAATTTAAATACCCTGCAATAAATGCTGCTTGTAATTTTTTAATATTATCTTTAAAATGAACATGATCTGAATAAATATCTACCCCCAAATTTTTAGTAAAATTATATATGTCTATGTATGGTATGTTGTATTCTTTCATTATTTGTTTAGCAGCATTATCATAACTTTTTACATCTTCACCATATCTTAAAAATCCTTCTTTCCTTAAATTATGAATTTCGTCTATTACAGGAGTTAATCCAATCCATATAACTTTATTTGCAATTGTTTTCGATATTTCAATTATTTTAATTAAATTTAACTTGTATTCTTCTAACTCAACTTGAATTTTATTTGAAAATCTATCAACTCTGATATCATGTAAACCACAATTGATAATCAAAATATCATATTTAAGATTTTTTTGATACTCTTCTGTTAAATACTCTAGAACCATTCTACTATCACCTGCATTAGCACCAATTGGTTTATCCAAATTCTTTAATGCCTGTTCTATACCTCTTTTTCTATCATAATCAAATTTATCTTTTATCATTTTTCTAAGGTATGGACCATAGTGTATTGATACGCTATCACCTATAACAAATATTTTTTGCCTTTCCATATATTTCTCTCCTTATTATTTTTTAAATTTATAATGTATTAAGTTAAAAGATAATATAATAGTGCTTGTGATTTTTTTGATACTTCTTATTAGAAGCTACAGTAGATCCTATACCTAAAACTATTCCAATTACAAATTTTAGTGCTGTAATCGTTTTAAAAAACTACTTTCCAATTAGAGTCATAGGTATTATATATTGATTATCAGATTACGTTTTAGAATAGATATTACTACTTGGTACTTGTCCAGATTCATTATTTAACATACTATGATATTGATACAAACTTTCTATTTCTCATATACATATCCCTTTTCTAAATATCTTCCATAGCATCTAATCTATCTTCTTTATATTTAAGGTAAACATATACTAATTTATAATATTCATCTTTTTAGTACATAACTAATTGAACTAATGAGTCTTTATCTCCAGTTTTTGCTTTTTTCACTAGAGTTTTTTTCTGCATTATTTCACTTCTCTATTATATATAATAGTATCATATCTCTTAAAAAGTTCAATTTAATTTATAAATATAACAAATTAGGTATATATACATAAATTTTTTCATTTAAATACTTAATAATAGCAAATATAATATAAATCTGTGATTAATTTAAAAACTAAATATATGCATAAAAAATGCTAGATATCAATTTTCGATATCTAGCATAATAAAAACTCTAATCTATAGGTATATCAATAACTTTATTATACTCTTTAGAATAAGTCATTCTCCTTATATCTAATTTATAGTTTTCTCCAACACCTTCAAATTCTAAAGTTCTAGTATAAAGAATTTTTCCATCTTTTAACTTCTTATGTTTTCCATCAGTTGTTCTATTTAATTCTATTTTTTTTTCATTTGCCAATAAATATAATTCTGAAATAACTACATCTTCCTCAGTTGTAATAGTAATTAAAGTTTTTCCTTTTTTTTCTTCAATATTATTTATCAATACATTTTGATTATATATTTTAAAATCTTTATTTTTAATTTCCTTATTTATATCTATAATCTCATTTACATCATTATCCCCAGAAAAACTAACTAATTCCAATTTTAGAGATTTTAAATCTTTTGGTAATGGATCATATTCTTTATGAAATGTAATACCCTTAAGATCTGTACTACTCCCTCCCCCTTGAGATTGAAGTTCTTCATCATTTGCATATAGTTTTATTTCTATTCTATCTGGTCTTAATCTTTCATTACTTATAGTATCTTTAGCAAGTTCAAAAATATTTTGTATTGAACCTTTAATAATTGTTCGTGTAGGAGAAGCCAAAATAGAATCAAAATGTATATCCTCTCTGTCTATTTTAATGGTTTTATTAATAGAAGATTTTAGAGTGTTTCCCATAGCTTTATCTCTATCTATTTTAAATGAAATTTCTCCTTCTTCATTTATATTTTCATTAAATAAATGAATTTTAAAATCTAATGTTCTTTCAAAAAAATAAGGTGTCTCAAAACTTTGTATATACTTAATCATTGTTCCTTCATCATTAGATTTTCCTTGCCCTCCTTCAGGAGAATACTCATTTATTAATCCTTTTAAGCTTAATTGGGGTATCATATCTTGTGCATTTCCACTAGGATCTTTTATTGTATAAAATGCTAATAATTGACTGTCATCTATCATAATAGCATCTAATTTTACAGAGACATCATTCTCAAAAGTATAACTTTTATTAATAATTTGACCTTTACCTTGTTCATTTAAATCTTTTATGGCGCCATTCATTACATTGTCATATCCTAATATTTTTTTACCATAAAAGGCTAAAGCATCAAAGTTATACCCAATTAATAAAAACACTAAACTTGCAGCTATAATTCTGATTAATTTACTTTTGTTTCTTTTTGGAATTTGCTTATCTTCTAATGCTTTTGTAAGTCTATATTCTAAATTATCTGGAGCATTAATTTTATCTAATTCTTTTTTCTTGTTTTTTAACATCTTCTCTATATTATTCAATATCTTCACCTCCAATTTTATCTTTCAATTTCTTTATGGCATTAGAAATTCGAGATTTTACCGTTCCCAAAGGTATATTCAATATTTGTGATATAACCTTATATTCTAAATCTAAAAAATATCGTAATCTAATTACATCTTGGTACTTTTCTCCTAATTGTGATATGTATTTTTCTAATATAATTTTATTATCCCTTTTTTCAATATCTCCCTCATAATATAATTCATTTATAGAATTTAATGGAATTGTTTTTTTTCTTTCCTTAATAATCCTTTTACACCTATTAACTAATATAGTCTTACTCCAACTATAAAAAGATTCATGTTTTTTTAACTTATCAATATTTTCATATAAAATTATAATCATATCTTCCATAGCATCTAATGCATCTTCTTTATTTTTAAGATAAACATATGCTAATTTATAATATTCATCTTTTTGGTATATAACTAATTGAACTAATGCGTTTTTATCTCCAGCCTTTGCTTTTTTCACTAGAATTTTTGTCTGCATTATTTCACCTCTCTTTCATATATAAGAGTATCATCTATATTAAAAAGTTCAATTTAATTTATAAATATAACAAATTAGGTATATATCTTAAATTTAAGATATATACCTAATTTGTTTATCTTCCACATCATTTTCTCTATGTATTAATGCTATTTATATACTACTTCAAATTCCTCAAATACCACTGGCATATCTTCTGAAAATTTCATATTATATTCTTCTAATTCGTTTTCAAAGAAGTCTATATGAACTCTTATCCAATATTCTAAAGTCTTATCCCCTTCACCTTCTATTTCTGCCATTTCTTCATTTACATCTTTAAAAGGAAGAATAATTATTTTTTTAGTTCTTATAATACACTGAGCAGCTCCATCCCAATTAGTAATGATACTATAATCATAAACTTTAGGTAATTCTTCATCATCTATATTGTAAAGATCATAAAGTGATGCAGTTCCTCTTTTAGTTCCTTGTAGTACTAACTTTGCCAAATTATTAGCACTTTCTTTATCGCTACAAAAATACCATGATGTATAAGATTTATTAGTACCTTCTATATCTTCACCTATAGAAAATAAGTAATCTTCCCACATTTTAATTATTGATGCATGTTCATTTTCCATATTTTTAATCCTCCAATATTTATTCTAATTTGTTTTAAATATATAAGTCTATTTAATGCTTTATATGCTACTTTAAGTTAAAAACTCATATGCATAATCTAGTTGTCTTTCAAAACCCATAGATTCATATGTTTTCATTGCAGATTTATTTAAAACTGAAGTTACTAAAATTGGATTTTTATATTCCCTAATTGCAGTATCTATCATATGACCAATTAACTCCTTTCCTAATCCTTTGTTTCTATAATCTTTATCAATATAAACACTTGTAATCTCTGCAAATTTTCGTGTTTTTCCTATAAACCTTGCCATTCCTATAGGTTTATTTTCATAATATAGAATATAAACTCCCATTTTTACCTTTTCTAATATTTTTTCATTATTAGTAACAGATTTTATTTCTTCTTCTGTTTCTGCTTCTAAAAAAGATACTGTAAATTTTTTTATTATTTCTAAATCTTTATCTCTAAAATTTGCAAGTCTAACTTTAGTCTTATACCTTTTATTAATATTTTTATATTTATCTTGATTTAAATTATAAAAAATATTAGGAGTTATATTTCTTTTATAGCCTAAAATTCTAATTATATCTTTAACATCTGCCATTTTTCCTGATAACAAAATTCTTTTATAATTTAATTCATTAATTTTAAATGCAATATCTTTTAACCCAATTTTATTTGTATATGAAAAATTAGTTAAATATGAATTTCCATCATTTTTTATATGCAAAATATCAGTTATTCTTTCTTGAGTTTTATTAATATATAATTCACCTATATCATTTATATTATTTTGAATCAAATCAATTAATATTGTATTGTATATTTCATCATGATATAAGAATTTCAATATTTTATTTTTTAAATTATCTGTTATAATATTTATTCTTTCCATATTAATTTTCACCATATTCTAAAAAGTATTTCTTAGATTTTTCTATAATATCTAAAATAAAATCAACTTTTTTTGTAGTATATGTTTCTCTATCATTAGCATATTTCTGTGCAAGATTCTTCTTTAATTCAGCATATTGTTCTCTTATATCTTCATTTAACCTTAAATAATCAAGAAATAGTAGTTGGTTTAACCAACTTGTACTATCTATTTCTTCAATATGAATGTGATGAGTTTTATTGTTTATATCACCTTTCTCCTTCTTCAAGTGAAGTTACAGCAATAGCTATATCAATTATTGGTTTCGCTTCTAATCCTTCAATAGAAGTGCTCCCAACATGCTGAATATCTATAATGTTATTTCCAATAGAATCTTTTAGAATATCCCTTTCTTTTTCATATTCTAACACCCATTGAGGATTATAAGTTTTAAGCTTTATTACTCCTTTTGGTAAGCCTAACATTACAAAACTCCTTTTTATTTACTATTTATATTTTTAATTCTATCTAGCTCTTCTGATTCCATACCTTCTGATTTTAATATTGAAGTTATTAATTCAGTTTTCCCTTCAATATATGAATCAATATCATTAGTATATTTATCTGCTAATTTTCTCTTTAATTGACTATATAACACAACAGATTGCTTATTATTTCTTAGATGATTTCTTAATAATAAATGATTTATAAGATTTTCACTATCCTTCATACAAACATATAAATGATGTTCCATCCAAGTTATTTTAGGATTATTTGGATCATATTTTAACATTTCTCTTCCTTCTATACCTAAATTCCCTATATGCTTATATCCAACACTTTCTAGTAATTCTATTGATTTCTTAGAATCTTCTTTATTTTCAACAATAATATCAATATCTAAAATAGGTTTTGCCCAAAGTCCTTCAACTGATGTGCTTCCTACATGTTCAACTTTTATATTTATATTTTCTAGTAAATTTTCATAAAAGCATTTTGCTTTATTAAATTCTTCTTTCCACTTAGGATTATATGGTTCAACTATTATTTTTCTCATTTTTTACTATCCTTCCTAAATAACGATATTCCACCAAAGCCACTTATAATTGCTATATAAAATCCAAAATCATAAAACCATCCTGTATTCATAGTTTCATATACCCTTATATTTTCTTTAAATATCCCTGCTATAAGTGATATTGGTGCAATCCATCCATGCCAAACACCCCAAAAGAATCCAGCACGATCTGATGAAGTATATGTACCATCTCCTGGTATACACCCTGATAATATTAAAGGTACTCCTAATGCTACAATAAATAATAAAGATAATTTTTTCTTCATAATGTTCTCTCCTTCAAAATTATATTGATATACCAAATTCTTGTGCTATTTCCTTAAGTCCTAGTTCAATCTCTTCTCTAGAAAAATCATTTTCCTCAAGGAATTCATCACTTAGATTGTTAAGTCTATCATAAAAATCTAAAGCTAACAATATATGATCCTTATTTCTAACATCTAAATTCTCAAATAATAAATTTTCAGCTTCATTTATTTGTCCTTTTCCTATAAGCAATAATAATTGCTTATGTATATAATCAGTGTGAGTATAATGCTCATTATTTGTTATTTCATAAGTAACAGTATCTTTATTTAAAAGGACTTTAGCTAAAAACCTTATTATATTTCTTATAATTCTCATTACATAGTCTTGCTCAAACATTAATACCACTCCTAATTGTGAAAACCATTACTTACTTAAGTTATAAAATTTAATTTATATCTCTCTGCTTAATCTTATCATATCTATACATCTTATCCCATTTTCTATAATCTCATCAGGATAATGTTTAATAAAGAAATCTCTATCAATTCCAATTATACGAAACCCACACTTTTGATATAATGCTAATTGTTCTAAACTAGAATTACCTGTTCCAACTTCTAAAGTTTTTTGTCCTAGTTTTTTTGTTTTTTCTATTGCATCTAAAACCATAATTTTGCCTATACCTAGTCCTTGTTTTTCTTCCTTTACTGCTATATTTATAAGTTCCATTGTATATGGTCTAGTCTTTAACAAAATGTACGCTCCAATAATTTCGTCATGCATCAATGCAATATAGCAAGTTCCTCTATTAATATATTCATTTATTGCATCTTTAGAAGGATCTGCTAAAAGTAATAATTCAATTGGAATTTTATCATCTTTTCTTAATTTACAAATTACAATATCATTATTAATTTTATTCATATATGAACACCTCTTATATTTAACTAATCATCAGATACTCCTGATTCATTAATTTTAAATGTTTTATTATCACAATCTATTTCTGCTTCAACTCCATAAGGTAATATACACATTGGAGAGGTATGTCCAAAATTCATATTATACATAATTGGTAAATCATATCTTTTTGATTCATCCCTTATAACTTTTAAATATTTCTCTTTATATTCTTCATAATATTTTTCATCTTGAGGCTTACCTATAATTAAACCATTTATTTTATCAAGAATACCTAGAGCATTATATGTTCTAAGATACCATTTTATATAATTTGGTGTAGGTTTATCTTCACTAGTTTCTAAAAATAAAATTTTATTTTCCCATTCTTTTAAATCAGGCCATAATTCTGTTCCTCTTAACCAGTCAAGTACCTCTATACAACCACCAATTAATTTACCTTTTACTTTGCCTTTTCCTTGAAGAATTTCATAACCTATTTTTTCAGTTTCTAACTTTCTTTTTATTTTACTATTTTCTTGTCTATCCCATGTCAACCACTCAGAAGTCCAATATTCACTTCCTTTTATTTCACCTATCATTTCATCACTAAATAATACTTTTTTTATCCAATTTATAGTATAATCATTCATCTCTACATTTTCAGCAAATTCTGCTAAGATACATGGTCCATAATAACTAGTTAATCCAGCTTTATAACACATAAAATGATTTATAGTTGTATCAGAATATCCCATGAATATTTTAGGATTATTTCTTATAACCTCAAAGTCTATATATGGTAAAAGTCTGATCGTATCATCTCCACCTATATTAGAAAATATTGCTTTAATTTCTTTATCTCGAAATGCATCCATCATATCTTTAGCTCTTGCCTCTGGATTTTCATTTAAATATTTACTACCTTTTAAACTATTTTTCATTTCTACAACTTTAAGTCCAAATACCTCTTCTAACCTTCTTTTTCCTATTTCATATCTATATCTAAATTCTTTATCTCCTGCTCCCCCCCATGATAAACTTACAATTGCTACTTTATCTCCTCTTTTTAGTTTCAAAGGTTTAATCATAATTCTCTCTCCCTAGTACTATTTATAATTTCAATGCTTTAGTTGCAATAAATGTATCTATATATTCATCTAATAAATCTCCATGACCAGAACTATCTTCATAGAAACCACCAATTAAAAATCCTGCATCAATCTGTGCACCAATTTGGCTTTGTAAAGAATGTCCAAAGTCTAATGTATCATTATTTTTTATTCTTTCTTCTAATTGTTCCTTAGGAAGATCATCTATATCTGAATATGGTATACTATTTGATACAATTAATTTATTATTTTTTTCCCATTCATATAAATCAAATATAAATGAAATAGGATTTACAAATCCAGATATTAATACTCCACCTTTTTTTAATATTCTATAACATTCTTTCCATACTAATTCAATATTTGAGATAAAACAGTTAGAAACAGGATGGAAAATAAAATCAAAGCTTTCATCTTCGAATCTCGATAAATCTCTCATATCTCCTTGTTCTAATTTTATAGATAAATTATCTCTTTCTGATACCATTTCATCTTTTTTTAACTGTTCTTTACTATTATCAAAAACTGTAACATTAGCTCCTAATGCTGAAACTATAGGACCTTGTTGTCCTCCACCAGACGCAAGACATAATACATTTTTACCTTTTATATCACCAATCCATTCTTTAGGAACAGGCTTTGTAGGAGTTAGCAACAATTCATATTTTCCTTTTTTTGCATCTTGTATTTGAGCTTTAGTTACAGGTATAGTCCATTTATTCCCTAATTTAACTTCATTATCCCAAGCCATACTATTATGTTTTAAAATATCCATATTTAAATCCCCTTTGTTTTTTATTACCTAATAATTCATCTCTTCTTAAATTCTCTATTTTAATCTTTCATAATCATTTTTAGTTAAGTTATAATATAACACATTTACTTTTTTATTATCTAATAATTTTATGTTTTCATTACGATTAAATTTATATCTAAAACCACATTTTTCATTAACTCTTCTAGACCTTTCATTGAAATCATAATGTCCACACCATATCAAATCTAAATTCATTTCTTCAAACCCATATTTAATTAAACGATTTACTGCCTCTGGAATATATCCATTTCCCCAGTATTCTGGATTTAAAACATAACCTATTTCTCTTTGTTTTAATTCTTTTAATTTATTATCTGGAGTTCTTTTATGTAATCCTATTCCACCAATCACCTTACTTTGTGACTTTAATTCTATGGCATAGACATCATTATTTTCTATAAATATTTTTATTATTTTTTTACTTTCATCTTCATCTTTATGTGGTTTCCATCCTGCATTAGGTCCAACTAAATTACTCTTTGCATATTCATACATATCCTTACTATCAGATTCTACCCATTTTCTTAAAATTAACCTTTCACTCTCTAATTTTTTCATAATATCTCCCTTCTTAATATTATAGGCTGTCCTATTTTAAAAGAATCTGTTAAATTAATTTATTTTACTATCTATGAAATCAATTACTCTATTAATTTCTTTATTATAATTATTATTTATTTCAAAATAATTAACTCCATTTTTATAACATTTTGCTCTAAATTTATCATGTTCATTAATAAAATCATCAACAGACCTATTTTCTTTATAAATTCTAGTTTCAATTATATTTCTATGTGAAATTATTCCTGATTCAAAATTTTGAATAATATACTCTCTAGAAAACCCTAAAAACACACTTATTATATTGTCCTTATAACAATCTTCAAAGTCATTAATAAGACTTGGCATTAAATAACAACCTTCAATAATTATATTTTGATTATTTTCAACACATGTCATTATAATTCCTTTAATTATAGGCCATAATTTCTCTGCTATTAATTCATCACTATCTGTAGATTTAAAGCCAAAATCTATCCCACTTCTATACAATCCCATTTTCATATGATCAATTGAATAATAGGGTATATTATATTTTTCCATTAATATTTGAGAAAGATTTGTCTTACCAGTACAACTGTTACCTCCAATTAATATAATCATTATTACCATCCTTTAATTGCTTATTATAAAATTTAAATCTAACTGAATTTAAAATTTTAATAAGTGATATTAAAATAATATTTTTTTCAATATAAATTCCTTGGAAACAAATTATGTAGAATAAATATGATATATCATATTTATTCTACATTTATCCTTAATAACCCTTTTATTCTAAAATTTTTTTCTATTTCTCATACTTTGTTAGATTTTTCAGAGATATTCATTATCTCATTAAAACTAATATTAAAACTTATTCGTATCTCTAAAAACTGTATTTATAAATTTATTTTTTCTCAACAGGAATCCATATTTCACAAAAGCAATTTGATTTAAAATCTTCTGAATATAATTCAAAATCAGTATCATCAATCATAGTATACTCTGAGCTAGGAAGAAATTCTGAAAAAATTCTCTCCCATGTTGAACCTATACAATCTGCAGTTTCACCAATACATTTAAATACAGCCCATAATGTAGGTTTTACATCCCATATAGCATATCCATCAGGTATACTTTCACCATTGAACTCCATTCCGATACCATAATCAAAATATTTACTTTCTTTTGATATTGGTGCACAAACACCGTAAATATCATTATTAGTAGTATTTTGTTTTAAAGTATCAAATGTCCCATTGGCACCACATTCTTGCCAAAAATCTGGTATTTCAGTATTTCCCTCCTCTGAAATTGATTCATTTCTAAATTTTCTGACCTTAGCTAATAACTTAAATTCTTCTCGCTTCTCAATTCTGTAATCCATAATAGTACCACCTTCCAATTTAATTTTAATTACAAGGCGATTAAATGATTTTAACTTCGTACCTACACGTTTTGCCATACTTGGTGTAATGCCATGAAATCTTGTAAATGCCTTTGTAAAGCTTTCAGGTGAACTATACCTATATTTTAAAGCAATATCAATTACTTTTGAATTAGATAAGGAAAGTTCTTGACCAGCCATAGACAATCTTCTATTTCTAATATACTCATTAGATGTAATGCCAGTAACTAAACTAAATGTTCTATGAAAATGATAACTTGACATATAAATGTGTTTTGCAACATCTTCATAAGTAATTGATTCTAATAGATTATCTTCCATATAATCTATTGCCTTTTGTAAGTTTTGAAGAAAATCCATTTTCTCACCTCCTATATAAATTGTACTAAAGTGTAGCTATTATTTCCTATCTTCCCTTGCTTTTATCTGTCTTTATAAACTGTAGGATAAGAATTTTTATAATAAAGAATGTAAATATACTATTTTTTATACCTTCTGAATAGTTCAATAGAAGTCAATATACATACTATTAACATAAAAATACCGTTAAAATATCTTCTAGAGCTTATATTAAACACTCCAACAATAAGTGAAATAATTGCAGATATAATAAGTGATATTTTTCCTTGTTCTTTCTCTCCATTCTTCATAATAATTCTCCTTTTCATTTCTAATATAAATATTCTATTATCTCTAACTATAATTATTCTACATACCTTATTAAATTCATTTTTAAATAGAATATTAATATAGTTTCAAATAAAACTATACTAATATTCTCTATCTACAACATGTAAAACCTTATTATTAGATATTAAATTTTCATCTTTAAAAAACTCTGGATATACTTCATAATTCTTTATATCTTTAAGTGAAATCCATTCCAATTTTTCTTCAATACCATCTTCTGTTAGATTTTCATTAATCAAAAGATAATTATCTATTGGCTTCATATAATAATAAATGGATATTTCATGAAAATGCTCCCCAGTAGAGTCTAAGGTAAAGAAATTTTCATGAATATATCCCATTCTATCTATTTCAAATAATATTCCAGTCTCTTCATAGACTTCTCTTATTACTGCTTGTTCCATACTTTCATGTAAATTTACACGTCCACCAACAGAATAATAATAAGGCTCCCTATTACTTTTAACCATCAGTACTTTATTTTCATTAATAATAATTGCTCCAACACGATAATTAAACTTACCCTGTTCTGTTTTAAAAGTACAATCCATTATGAACTTTCACCATCTTTCTTATAAATATATGATTATTTTTTTAATTCTAACTAAATTATTCTAATTATTATATAAAAGTATATAAGCCATCTATATCATCACTACAAATATAAGGCAATGCTTCATTGATTTGTTCTATTTCCCAGTTCCACCATTTAATTTCTAATAGTTTTTCTATATCTGAAGCAGAAAATCTCTTTTTAATAACTTTACCAGGATTACCACCAACTATAGTATAAGGTTCTACATCCTTACTTACTACAGCTCTTGCTGCAATTATTGCTCCATCACCTATTTTTACTCCTGGCATAATAACTGCTTCTGTACCAATCCATACATCATTCCCTATAACTGTATCTCCTTTACGTCTAAATCCATCTTTAGCATTTGGAAATATTTCAGAATCAAAAGGATATACAGAAATCCATTTATTATTATGTCCTTGATTACCTGCAAGTAGAAAACTTGCACCTGAACCTATTGAACAAAATTTCCCTATTTCTAATTTATCAAATAAAAAATCTTCCCCATAAATTTCCTTATAATTTTTAGTGCTTCCATCTCCCAATAAATATCTTACACAAATATCTTCAAATTCTTCTTTATGATAATATCCAGAATAATATGTAAAATCTCCAATTTTAATGTTTGGATTCTTTATATTTCCCTTTAAATATTTACTACTTAACCAGTTTTTAAATTTATTTTCCACTTAAATCTACCTTTCCTAATTTTGTTTCCTTTTCTATTTAAAAGATTAATATTTCCTAAAAATACTATATTCAAAAAGATACTTGTTATTCTTTAATTCCTTTAGCAAGTAGAAATTCTCCATTATCAACCATTGTTCTTTTAGTATAGGTTTTAAGTTCAATATCAATTATAGTTTCTAATGCTTTTTTATCTTTACATATTTCTTCAATTGATTGCGCATTGCCACAACTAAAACATGGACTTCCTCCCAATATAATATTTTTAAAATCTCCATCTGTTAATAATTTTTCTAACTCCTTTCCTTCAAAAAAATGTCTAGGTGGATGAGTAATCTTTTCATGTTTAAGTAAATCGCCAGTCTCCATAACTTTATTTAATAACCAGTACTTCGGATTGCTAAAAAAGTCTAAATTTTGATTTCCCAATAACATTTTTAAAATTCCCCATTTATTATTAACACTTACTGCAAGTACACCTTTGTCTTTTAATACTCTATAAAATTCAGAAATAACCTTCTCTCTATCATCTATAATATATGAAAGTGGAGCACCATAGCAAATTATCATATCAAAACTTTCATTTTCAAAAGATGATAAATCTTTAATATCTCCTTGAAAAATTCCTTCAATATTGTGATTCACATTTTGTTCATTTATCTTTTTCTGAGCAATTCTAAGTTGTTCATCAGATATATCAAACAATGTTATTTTACATCCCATATTTGCAAATTCAATACTATATCTACCAGCTCCACAACCTGCATCAAGTATCTTAATACCTTCATGTAAATGTTCTTTTATAAAATCCATATGAAGTATAAAATTAATTCTGCTATATATATCTTCTTCTAATCTATTCCATTCTCGAATCCCATACTCGTTATAAAACTCTCTTATTTCATTATCCATACAGTACGCTCCTTATGATTTTAAAGTTTTAACTCATAATACTCCTCTTTTTCATCTTCTGATATTTTATAGAATCCTACAGATTTAAACAGTCTTTTTGAACGTTCATTATATTTATATATACCTTTTAATTTGATACATGATAATCCAATATCTTTTGCTCTTTCAATAAGGATATGTAATACTTTTTTTGCAATTCCCTTTCCCCAGTATTTTTTATTACCAATAACTATTGGCATCATTTTATCTGATAATGTTACATCACCAATAGGTATCCATGATCTCTCATGTAATATTTCTATAAAATACAACTCTCCATTATCACTTAAGTAAGTATACATTCTATTTATTATTTCTAAATCGTAAGTTTTTTCCCTTATACCTTCTGAGTAATATAATACTTCAGAATCCTCATACCAAGGCAAGGCATATTGCCACTCATTCTCACATGATTTCCTTAATCTTAACTTTTCATCTATATTTATAATATCGGGTTGTACAAAATTCTCTATTGCCATTTTAATCACTCTTTCATTTACTTAAGAATCTTCTATTATCTTGTCCCTCTTATTATTCCATTGCTGTTCTGTTATTCTCCAAACATCATTAGGAATGTATTTATAGCTTGAGTATCCTAATTTCTTTGCGTTTCTGTTAGCCATTTCTATAAATTCAATATTTCTATTTACCCCTTCCTTTAAACTCTGAACTACAATTCGTGACCAAATCCCACCCTTATGATATAAACCTTTCATTTGAAAATCTTTTTCTAATCTATCTATATCATATTTCACTTTATGATGTTCAACAGTCCATTCATCATTTGACCATGATAGGATTGAGAATTCTGCTGAAGTCTCCTTATTAAAATGTCCTCCAACTGATCCAGGATTTAAAACAAGTTTGCCATTTATAAATTTACTCCATTGTTGATGAGTATGACCACAGATTAATACTTTTTCATCTATATTATTTAGAATTTCTACAAGTCTATCCTCTTTGTGGGGATAAAGATGTTCGTAAATATCTTCTGTAGAACCATGAACTACTCTAATAGAGTCAAAATCTTGAATTTGTATTGTTTCTTGATCAGATAGTTTTCTTATAAACTCAATGTTATGAGATTCTAATTCATCTCTAGTCCAAACCATAGAGTCTAATTGTCTATATTTATTCCAATCAACAGTTGTATCATCAATAGTTCTAAATATGTACTCTTCTCTATTACCACGTATAATCCATCCCTTTAATTTAGATATCCTGTTAAGAACTTCATTAGGATGAGGACAATCACTAATATGATCACCTGCTATAATAAAATACTCAATTCCTTGATTCATTGAGTATTCAATCACCACTTCTAGTGCAGTCAAATTTCCATGAATATCTGATAGCACTGATATTTTCATTTTTTCACCTTCTTTAGTATTCCTATAATAATTAATCATCAATTTTTATTACATTGCCAATAACTTCTATATTATCACCATTATATATCAATCCAGATTCATCAGATATAGCATATATTATTTTATTTTTTTCTTTCAAGATTGGAAATTCATTTTTTAATGGACTTCCTTCATAATGTACTTCAATGTAAAAATCTGAGCTTGTCAAGCCAAGTCCTTTATAAAAACTAAATTCAGTGTAATCTTTATCAGGAGTGCAGAAATATTCAGGCAACTGAATCAATGCTCCGGCACTTGCACCCATTACTATACCTTTAAAAGATTTGATGATATCAACAAGCCCCTTTTCTCTTAGACGTTCCATTGCTTTATCAGGTAATCCTCCTGTCAAAAAAATGACATCAGAACTAGAAATCTTTCTTTTCATTACATTTAAATCATCGTTATAATAATGAACTATATCAATATTACTATCAGAAACTCCCAACTTGCTAAATTGTTCTGCAATTAATTCATAGTACTCTCCACCTTTATTACAATAGCGGTCATACTCTGAAACTGTAGGCATTTTTTGTTGTGAGTGTGAAAATGGTATAACCACTACTTTCATACTATCGTTAATATAATCTAATAGTTTTTCTCGTAATTCTCCCTCACCAAAATCATAAAAACTAGTCAATATATTAATCATTATTTACACCTCATTTATAGATTTTTTCTCATTTTTACAAAATCATATTTTCCTCCATTTGTCTCCTGTATGTAATCCTCTACTATATCAAACCCTATTTTTTGATATGTTTTTATTGCCCGTTTATTAAACTTTGCAACTGCTAACATCAAATAATCTCTAATATAATTGAAATGTTTTACTCCAAAATCTATGCCAGATATGACAAAGCTAGGGCCATACCCTTGTCCTGTAAATTCAGGTTTTAAACCAAAACCAATCCACATGATATTATTTTTAAAATAGTATGAATAAAATCCAATTAATTCTTTATTTTCATTTAAAACTGCAAATTTATACTTCCACTGTTTTGAATCTAAAAATTCTTCCAAATCTTCTTTATCTGCCGTCATATTGTAAAAAGAATAATCCCCTTTATATTTCCAGTTATATGAAATTTCATTTGCATATTTCTCATTCATTGGTATAAAATTATACTCCATAAAAAATCAACTCCTATATATAAATATTAATTGCTAAAATAAAAAATCTATAAAGAAAGAAATAATAAGACCAAATAGAATACTATAAAGAATCATTTCTAATTGAAATTTTAAAATAGCTTTTTTCTTTAAATATTCACTTTTAAAGTAAACGTAACCTTCTATATTGTCTATAAAGGGTGATGTTGCAGCTATATGTGTATATATGAACATTAAACCAGAAAAGAATAAAAATTTTAACATAAAAGAAAATTCTACCAAATTATATATAAATGGATATAAAACAATTGACATTAAAAACCCTCTTAAAATTTGAGCAGGCATAAAATATCGTGACACATGTAAACTTTCTTCTTTATTTGACATGTCTCTTAAAAAACTACAAAGTCTTTTTCGACTTTCATAAATATCTTTGCTAATTTTTAGAGCTATTACTCCTGCAATTAAATATGATAATACATGAGACAAGACAAAAAACAAGCTAAATTTTATATGTTCCATAATATCCCCCCAAATATTTAAATAGTATTCTAACCAGATTACTCTAACTATACCGTATTTTTCTTAATCCTATTTCTCATATTCACGATTTAACTCATAGTCTACAGTAGATTGTAGTACCCCCAGCTGGTCTTTCCATGAATCAATTCGTATGCCTTTCTTTTTAAAACCTATTTTCTCATATACATGCTGTGCTCTTGTATTATTAAGATTAGTATCTAATATAATTTTATTTACTTTCATATCTTCAAATAAATATTTTATCAACAGTTTTATAGCCTTTGTTCCATACCCTTTCTCTTGATAAGTAAAATCACATATTTTAATACCTATTTCAGCAATTTTATTTACTATTTTATAACTCATCTCACCAATTTCTTTATTATCAATTTCTATTATTAACCTTCTCGTATTATTAGTTTCATTACTTAAACTATCAATTAACTCATCAATATCAATGTTAAGTCCCTTTGGAAAACCAGCATGAGCCATTATTTTTCCATCATTCCACCATTTGCAAAGAATTTTAGCATCATTTTCATCTGCTTGTCTTATGACTAAATTTTCATTTTTTAGATACATATTAGGCCCCTTAAATAATTAATAGTTTTAAATAATATTTTTGATTAAAAGTTATTTTGTATTAATTGTTATAAATCTATAAATTAAAATATTCTTCTATTTTAACTTTTGAATTAATTATATCTTCTGAACTCTGCACTATTTCTAAGATTATCTTTCCATCAAATTCATTCAATATATTAGTGAAAATATAGCTATAATCAATATTACCTTGACCTATAGGTAGATGTTCATGAACTACCTTCATACGTCTATCTGCTACATGTAATATTTTAGGAATCTTTATTTCTATCATAGATTCAAGATGTTCATAATCATCTATATGAGCTATATCAAGAATAAATTCTAATTTAGGATTTTGTTTGAAAATAATTTCCATTTCATTTGTTGTATTAAATATAGGATCTAATCTACTGTTATTTTCCAAATATAAGGTGATATTTTCTTTTTCTAATTCTTCTAAAACAAATGTCACTTCATCTGATAGTTTATAGATTGTATTCCTATCTATTGTTTCACTTTCACATATTGGATGTATTATTAAATCATCATGTCCTAAATATTTTAATATTCGGACTAATTTGGGTACATGTTCCCTAAATTCATTTATATCTAAAACCGCATGAATTATTGTTGGAAAATTATACTTTTTAATAGTTTCTATTGGAGTTAAATCTTTATTTAATGCAATTCCATTTCTGTCATACCATAGCTGCATAAATTGAAATTTATTATCTTCAGCAAACTTTACTTCTTCTTTATAGGGATTAAAATATCTTGCTAAATATCCTATTCGCATAATTTCCCCTCCATGTAATTATTTAATTTTAAAATTATTATTTTTTATTTAATATATATAAATTCATATATTTCATTGTTACCTGAGAAATTGTATAGATAGTATTTTCCATTATATCTTCAACTACAAATTTCTTTACCATAATCTTTCATTTTTATTTAACTTATCCTATATTGTTTTTGCATATAATAAATTATCATAATAGTTCTTATTAAATTCTACAGCCTTACTAAGTAATCCTTCTTTTATATAATTATTTTTCATGGCTACCTTTTCACTTGCTTTATTTTTGGGATCCATTCTAATTTCAAGTCTCACTAAATTTAATGTATTAAAAGCAATTTTTTCTAATTCTTTTACTACTTCAGTAGCTATGCCAAATCCTGAGTAATTTCTATCTATAAAATATCCTATTTCACCTATATAGTCATATTCTTGATAAATTGTAATTCCACATCCTCCAACAACTTTACCTTTAAATATAATTGCATAATTATATTCTAAGTTATTTTCTCTTTTATATCTCCTTTTTTCTATCCATATACTTTCCATTTCAATTGAATCAGGTATAGTTGAATAATAATATGTAGAGTCAATATTATTTAGTATTTCATAAAAATCTTTAGCATCTTCTAGTTTTGGATATCTTAATTCTATCATTTTAGCCTCCTAATTAATGTTATTTAATAATATAACATTTATGGTCCCCATATTATAGTTCCTAAAATCCAATATGCAAAAGGGAGAAAAAATAATAATGTATTAAATATAATACTTAATTTTGCTAAATTATTAGAATGTCTTTTAAATGATATATTAGCTAAAATAATCCCTATAATTGAAGCTATTGGAGTTAACATTAAAGGTAATCCTTGATACCTTTGATAGGGGGTTATTTTAAAATACCAGTTTAAAATAAATAAAGTCATAATTAATGGTATAATAAAGGAAATAATACTAATTATATTTCCATGATTTTTTTGCAAATTATATACCTCCATAACATTTAAAAATTATTCTTTTATTTTAAAATATGTTTTCTAAAGAATTCTTTAGTCTCTTAATGAGGTAATTTAAGTAAAACTTCTTCTTTTATAAAAAATTTTATGTCATCAATTTCTTCATCCTGAGATTTGAAATCATCTTTATCACCAGAATAATCAACTAAAAACATAGTAGTTTGTTGTTTTTCAAAACCAATTTGTTCTTTTGTTTTACTACACCTTTACAAAAATCCCAATGTCCTTGCATTTTCTTAGGTTTATTTTTAGTATCCATTAAATTTATTTTATGAACTAACATATATTCATTATCTTGTTCTACAATTACACCAATTGCTTTTCTTATCATTGAACTTTCTCCTCTGCAATATTTGTCATTTGTATTTTTGCAATTTTTTTCTTCATAATAATAGCTGGTAAAATTTTATCTCCCCAATTTAGTTGAATTTCTTTAATATTTTTAAAGCCATTCCTACTCCAAAAATCAATTACATTCTTATCATAATTAGTTACTACATCTATTCTTATACAATTACTTTTAAATAATTTAACATATTTTTCTAAAGATTGATATATAGATTTACCAACTCCTTTATTTTTATATTTTTTATGTACCATTAATAATGATAAATAAGTTTCTTTACCTATCTTAAAATCTATTAATCCAATTATTTCATTAGTATTCTTTTTAATTATTTTACATGAATAAAAATTAGCTTTCTTCATTGTTTCTAACTCATTATCCATCCATTCATAAGTTACCGTACCAGTATTTAAATGATTCTTTAAAAAATCTATATTAGAATTATAAATTTCAACAATATCTTTTAAATCCTCTTTTTCTAATAAGTCTACATAAAAATCTTTGTTTTCAAAAATCATATTAATTACCTGCACTTGTAGCTGCTACTGTAGAAGCAGTTATTGCAGCAATCATTGTAGCTTGTTGAGCTGCAATAATAGCTTGAATTGAAACATTAAGAGTTGTATCAACAACCATGTCACCTGATTTCTCTTTAATATATTCACTAGTAATAATTGCTGAAGCCATTAGTAAATTCATACCTTTTCCTAACCATTTATATCTCTTTTGTTTTTTTAAATGAGTAGCAATTTCAACTAAATCAACCATTAATTCATTCTTATCACTGTCAATAAGACTTATTAATCCAATAGCAGGATAATAATCTGCATAAATTTTAAATTTATTTTTCTTCAAATAATTATATATATTCTCACATTTATCAACAGAATATCTGACATCTTTTTTACTGAATGCCATGACATGAGATAACATTTGTAACCCATTACTTTTACTAAATCCTCTACTATTAAGTTCTTGGTAATAATCTTCCAATATATCAGTATTATGATCTGTACTTGCAAGTAAAATAGAAAGAGCATAATCATCTCCACTAGTTAAAAATGGATGATTCTGCTTCATTTCCTTATATATCTGCATTGCTTTTTCACCATAAATAGATACATCATCACCTTCATAAACACTTAATAATGCATAGAGTGCTGTTGGCAAATAAGTAGAATTCTTAAATCCAATAGATTTTAAAATCTTCTCATTATCAATCATAAATTTAAACTGATCTTTAGGTGAATCTGAATTAGCGCATAATAAACCACTCATAGCAAACATCATGTGTCCTCTAAAAGGAGAAAACATACCTGTGTTACTTTTAATATAATCTTTGACTTCTTTAATCTGAATAGTATCCAGTTCCTTTTCCTTCATCGCATAAGTCAAGGCAACTAGATGTCTTGCCATATCATTTTCCCATTTAAATGATCCCCTTATATCTTCATAGCATTGAATCATCTTTTTGATTTTATATTCATATATTGATTTCATATTTACCTCCTAAATTTCATTACATATCCTGCTTATTATATTCCTACCATCAAAGTATACTTTATGCCTATTCTTATTTTATCAGCAACTGATTGATCTCCTTCTTTAAATCATCTACCATTATTTTAAGTTCATTATCATCTGGACGTTTTGAATCATCCCACATTTCCTCTCTTGGAAGCCACCATACTGGACCTTTTTGTGGAGTATCACAAGTTATCCTTGGAAATAGATGCCAATGAGCATGAGTATCTCCATTTCCAAGTAATTCATAGTTTATTTTTTCTGGCTTAAATACATTAAAAATAGCTTCTGCTACAATACTCATTTCTTCAAGATATTTCATTTTAAAATCTTTACTCAAATAATGCAATTCTGTTACATGTTGTTTGCATAAAAACAATGAATAACCTTTAAAGTGTTGATGGTCGCCCATTACAACATATCCTGTTTCTAATTCTATAACGAAATATGGATTTATGCCTTCTTTAATCATTTGAATTCTTTCACAAATTAAACATCCCATTTCTAATCCTCCTATTTTATATTTGTATATTATATAATAAATCCGTATATATTTATTGATTATGTAAATTGTTTTTATTTATAGTTTTAATAATAAATCTCTTCTTAAATTATTTTTCAATATCTAATATATTATCAATTTTCTCAATAATTTCATCATTTATATTTCCTTTTATATTGTAGTATTTAGAATTTATTTGAAGCACACTGTCTTTAGGTTTATCTTTTATTATGTATAGATGAATGATTTTTCCTGTATCAAAGTCACTGGTACTTATTGTTATTACATCAGAAGATTGAAATCTAACTCCATCTAATATAGCTGTAGTAGTTCTATTAAAAGTATGATTGTTTATAATATTTAATATATCATCTATATTTTCTTGACTTTCAATTTTCTTATTTTGAATCTTTGGTAAATGAATTCTCATATATGTAAATTTATAATCTTCTATAATATTTTTCTTGGGAAAATAGTATACAGTTAAACTTAAAATTATAAATACAATTAATAGTATACTAATTAATATTTTTTTGTTATTTTTTCTTATAATATTTATGATTAAATAGACGAGAATAATTATTAATATTGGTGTCATAGTATATACAGCAAAGTCAATAATTTTCAAAAAAACACCTCATTCTATGATTTTTGATTATTTTTCATCATTAAAATATTCTAATTTTAACAATTCATTATATGGATTCCCTTCTATATTCAAAGATTTAGTAACTATAATTTAATCTAATTTTTCAATTTCTCTTCATTCTAAGATATTTTAAAATGTTCACCATGCATAAAGTCTCTTCTTTGATTATAGATAATTCCTAATATCACAGCAACAATAAATTCTATAATATATAAAATAAATATTTTAACCCCTATGTCTAATCTTAAATATCCATCACTACCTATATATACTGCTAGACCAATACAAGCGTTATACCAAGCGTGTGCTACTACACATAAAGTTATATTTTCACTATACTTATATAACGTAGAAAAACTAAAACTTAATATAATCGTCATTATAATATACAAACTAAAGCTAATTTCACTTTGAACTGTTCCCTTTATCATCCACAATGGTAAATGCCATATAGCCCATATAATCCCTACAACTATAGTAGCAGGTATATACCTAATTACTCTTTCTAGTTTTGGTTGAAGATAACCTCTCCATCCTATTTCTTCAAATCCTCCACCTACTATCATAAGAGGTAAATTAATAAACATATATATAATTGAAACAGGATTTTCTATTCCAAGACCAAACCAAACCATAAAAAATCGCCATAAAATATATAATGAAAATATTAAGCCGACCTTCTTAGTAATATTCTTATTAAATATAAATTGTCTAAATGAAGTAAATGAAAATTCTTTAGGATATTTTTTATAAAGTATATAAAAACTCACCATAGGACCTAATGCTCCTAATAAATAGGGAATCCAAAACAATATTTCTCCGTACCAGAGTGTATTAAAAAATTTATTTCCTATTATAATCAGACCCCAAAATAACCATGTTATAGTAAATGTATATAGCAAAAACAATAATATTTTCTTTTCTGTTTTATTTTTCGTATTAATAATTATCCCCCCAATCTATATCCTATTTTCCAAATATACTCTGTTAATTATTTATGCTTTCAAATCTCAATTATATAGATAAAAACTTAATTACTTTTAGTCTTTATTATTATAAATGTGTACTTTACTATATAATAAGCCATCTACCCATTTATAATTTATTTTCATAACTTTCTTCTCACTACCTACCAATGTAAATCCATTTTTCAATAGCACTATTTGTGATCCAATATTTTCTGTAGATGTTCCTGCTTCAATCTTTGTCAAACCATATTTAGTAAATCCTTGTTCAGTAACTTGTTTTACTGCTTTTGATGCATAACCTTTTCCTTGATACTCTTTTCCTATGCGATAACCTAACTCTGCTTTTCGTACATGTTGTCCTTCTATTGAATGAAGATTTACTCTACCCACTATTTTCCCAGAATTATCACGAATAATATGCATATAACATTTACCACTTAACTGTTCTTCTATTAATTCTTTCATAATTTCTTCAAATTTTTCAATTTCAAAATACCCTTCTGGTCTTGGAGGAAGTACACTTTCAAAATACTCTCGATTTTCAAGCTCAAATTCATAAATATCTTCAATGTTCTTAATATCTATATTCTCAATTCTTATGCTCATATAAAAACCCTTTCTTATGAATTATTTATATTTATTAGAAATATTACTAAACTCCTGTTATAATACTCATATTCTTTTGTTAATTGTATAATGTTAATGAAACAATTACCTCTGTTGACTTAATTTCAAAACCTAAACTTTCTGCAAGTTTAATAGATGGTATGTTTTCAATATCTACTAAATAAATTGGCAAAATGTCTTTATCTAAGCACCAGTTTATGTACCCTTTTACAACTTGTTTCCCATACCCTTGATTTCTATATTTAGGGTATGTAAATACTGCAATATTCCCACCAAAAAATCTATATCAGATATTTTTGCTGAACTAACAATTTTATTTTCTATTAATACTACATACTTTCTACCTTCCTCAATTTCTTTTCTCCTCTTATTCCATATCATTATTTTCTCTTTTTCATTCATGTTTTTATTTGATTCAAATAATATGGACTTTGTAAGTGGAATAGCTTGTCCATTATCTAAATTCATAATATTTTCTTCTTTCAATGTTAATCTATAGATTTGCCTTACTTTAAAATCATTAAGCTTTGATTGAAAGAAATCATGGGAAATTTCTATTACTTGATTTAAACTCTCTATATTTTTTCCATTAATAAATTTAGTAAAACTATTATAAAACTCTGGAGCAATTGAAAAAACAACACTGTCTTCTAATACAGTAGCAATCATTTTATAAACATACTGAAAGTTCAAAGGTACATTTCTCTGAACTGAGGAAAAAACTCTTTTGCTACTTTTAAATTGTTTTTCATCTATTCCAAGATAATCATTATAGTACTTTTTAAAATCAACTTTCAATAAATTATCTCCTTTCACATTATATTAATAATGTCTTATTACTTCTCCTAATTCTATCCTATCAAACTTCAACAATATTAATAAGGCTTCCAGTGTTCTTATTCCTGTCCACTCTTTTTTAGCTTTTTCCCATTCATTAAGGTATCTATCCCATTCCCATGTTGGACTAATTTTTCCATCTTCATTTAATTTATCTATTAAATAATCTAATTCTTTATTTAAAAATTCACTATCTATTCCAAAATAGTTTTTTGAATCAAATTCTATAAATCGTAGTGGAGTGGGAACATAATTTTCCCATTCAGATTCATTAGTATTAATCAATTGCTTAATTGCTAGTTCTAATTTATCAACTAATTGGTTTGAAAAATCTTCATCTAAAGCATTATACAAACGAATATAACAATATATTTCATGTTCTGATTTAAACTCTGTATGACTATTCAATTTATCAATTGCATATTTTATTAAAGACTCAATATCTATATTTTTAAGATGTTTTTTATATTTATATAGATATCCTATTAATTCAGCTGTTGGATTCCCCCAATAATAATCAATAACTGTCATATTAATATCTTCTTTATACTCCCACCAATATGCATGTGGATACTCGTTTACTTTCTTCGAGACACTATACCACCTATTTCTTTTACTATCAAAAGTTTTTTCTAGGTATTCAACAGCTCTAAATATCATTTCTTCTGCCTCTTCACTATCATCGATAATACTTAAATATTTCAACCCAATAGATGTAGCCATAGGTGATGATTCTATTAGTTTAAAGTCTGGCTCTATACCATTCCCGAAGCCTCCATCATCATTTTGAAATTGTTTCAATGAGTTCAGTACATTATCTGCATCTCCATCATTAAAATAATAATTGAAAATATCTCTTTCTAGTGGTCTACTTTCTTTATTCATATATCTATTTAATCTGTTAAAAACATTTTCAGATAGTTTCTTCATATTTAAACCTCCCATTTTTGAACCAATTCACTTCTCCAATATAACTTATCTAATTTCATATAATGTCTATTTATTTCTAACATTTAACCTTATACAGTTAAATTATAATAAATCTACTAATTCTCTTAGTTTAGATATTTCATTGTCTGGTTTAATATCTGTATCATTTAACACAGAATTCTTGTTGAACCATATTCCAGTTAAACCTAATTTTTTTGTTGGTTTAATATCACTTTGAAGGTTATCTCCTACCATTATAGCTTCTTTTGCATCAACTGACATTCTAGCCAAACCAGTTTCAAAAATTTCTTTTTTAGGTTTGCTTGTCTTCAAATAATAACTAAATGTAAATACATCGATATACTTAGCTAGTCCAACTTTCTTAAAACAATTAATCATAACTTCATCATAAAGACTTGAATTTGAAATTACACCAATTCTATATCCTTTTTTCCTTATATTCTCTAGTGTTTGTTGAAGACCATCTTCAATCCAAACATTATTTCTATATTCTGTATAAAAAATGTCTAACGCTTTTATACAAGTATCTAAATCTAGTTTTATATTATATCTTTTTAAAAAAGCATTTAAATATTTTTCTACTGGATATTCTGTATAATCAACTCTTCTTGATAAAATACCATTTTGCCATGTATCAAAAAAATATTCTTTTACATCTTCAAATTCAATTTTACAATCAAAACCTTTAAGAAAATTTGTAAGATAATATACTCCCATGGCATCTTTTTCTTCATCTGTTTTCCCAAAATGAAAATGTAACAATGTATTACCCATGTCAAAGAAAACTACCTTTAAGCCTTTTATCATTTTGACCTCCAAAATAATATTTTTATAATTAATATATACTCGCCAAAAATCTTAGTTAATATAATTAGTTGCTCAGAACATAACTCTTATAATTCATGAAAATTCTTTATTTAAACCAATTTAATATTTCTTTAACTACTTCATTAGGCTTATCCCAATGAAGTAAATGACTTGCTCCATCAATCCTTTTCACCTTTGAACCTGTACTATTCTTAAATTTCTCAGCTAAAGTTTCCCTATATTTATTCATAGATTCTGGCAATGTGCTTTGCAATAAATAGATTGAGCTTGGTAGCTTGTCATAAATAGAATCAGGTGGGTAATAATACATTGACTTTATAGCTCCTGTTGCAGTAAAACTATTTGCATGCCATTTATATTTATCATCTTCTACTCTTACTAAATCTCTTGCAGCTTCTTCTAATAAACAAGACCATCTAATATAGTTATTCTTTTCTACTTCAATATGTTCTTGCAAAGTATCAAAACAGTATTCATCAAAGTCTTTAATATAATAATCAATTTCACTTTGTAATGAGTCTATCTCTCCTGATATTGAAGTTTGATAAGAATACCACTCAGTTTTCAAATAATATCCACCATCTAATAACATAGTATTAATCACTTTTGATGGATATTTGGATAGATAATGAAGAGCGATATTTGCTCCCCAAGAATGTGCTAATAAATAGAATCTACCTTTTGTTAAATGAGAAATAACTTTATCAACCCATTTAATCATATTAGGTGCTTCATAATCTTCTACTTTAAAAAATTCAGGTGTTTTCCCATGTCCTGGTAAATCTATTGAAAGAATATGGTATTGATTTTTTAACAAATGTGCTAGCTCGATAAAACTAAGACTTGTACTTCCTAATCCATGAATACATATAATTGTTGGATTTTCTGAACTTCCCCACTCATGAATTCTAGCCTTAACATCTTCTTTATCTATATAAATTTCTTTTATAATCTTCACCTCCATAGTTTTAATGCTTTTTAGTATTAATAAGATTTCAAATAACTCTTTATATTAGCTAAAGTATTTTATCAATCTCTTAGTAATGATTCAAACTCTGTAATATTAACAATTGTTTTATTATTAGATCCAGCAGAAATATAAACATCTTCTCCCTTATCGCTATACCAGATTTCCCAATGTATATATGCAACACCTTTTTTGCTTAAGGAAATTATTTCATCTGCCTTTCTTTCTGGCAAATTAACATCATTATCCCATACTAGATTAGATTGAAATTCTAGCCACGCTTTCGCTATATTGCTGTCTCTACTAGAACTTGATAACTCCCACCAATCCTCTGTATAGATATTTTCTACAGTTATACCATCTGCCCCTTTTGTTTTTTGTTCCTGCTCAACATATGTACGCAAATGGTAACTATTAGATTTACTCCAATTATTTAAAAAATATATAGACATTATTATTAATGCTACTAATATTATGATCAAAATATTTCTCTTATTTTTCATAATACTCCTTTCTTAATTAAGTAATATTAAAGCAATTGCATTTCTTGTTTATTAACATTTTACTTTTTAAATTGACTACTATACTCTAATATATCTTTAATTATTCTAAACCAGGTAATTTTAATTGCTCATACTGATTCTTTTCCTCAAATTTATAAAGATAATTGAAACATTCCTCGATACCATACAATATGCCATTGGATTCACATGCTCTTTTCACCATATTCATTAATCTATCATTATTAGGACTTGGTATCTGATATGCATATCTATATTTTTCTATATATCTACTCTTCATTCCCGGAAAATATTCATCAAGTTTTTTATAAAAATATTCTCTATTTCCTTCTCTTAAGGTTAACCCCATTCCAAAACAAATAATGCCATGTACCTTAGCTTCTATACAATAATCTAAGATTCCCCTTATATTTTCCTCTGTATCATTGATAAATGGTAAAATAGGACTTAGCCAAACTATAGTAGGAATTCCATTATCACGCATTATTTTTAGCACCTCAAACCGTTCTCTTGTAGTGCTTACATTCGGTTCTATAACTTTACATAAATCCTCATCATAAGTGGTTAATGTCATCTGAACTACACATTTTGTCTTTTCATTGATTTTTTTAAGTAAATCCAAATCCCTTAGAATTTTTGCAGACTTTGTTTGTATGGCCAATCCAAATCCATAGGAATAAATGAGTTCAATACACTTTCTGGTGTTCTCTAGGTTTTCTTCTAAATGGATATATGGATCCGTCATTGCTCCAGTGCCTATCATACACTTTTTTCTTTTTCTTCCAAGTGCATCCTCTAGAAGTTTTGGTGCATTAATCTTTACTTCTATAT
Organism: Senegalia massiliensis; assembly: GCF_009911265.1. Lineage (NCBI taxonomy): Bacteria > Bacillati > Bacillota > Clostridia > Eubacteriales > Clostridiaceae > Senegalia > Senegalia massiliensis. Next base: position 109,824 of record NZ_QXXA01000003.1, read on the forward strand.
CTTCAAAATCATGATTCATCTGATAGCAGTTACTTCTTGAATCGCAATAGATGCAACCATGAGTACACCCACGATATATATTCATTCCATTTTTAGCTGATAATATCCCTTTTACCTTTGTTTCATGCATAATATTCTCCTTATTTTTAAATACTTTTTGCTCTACATATTCTTTGTATCTTTTGTTTGTTCTTTTGAACAGTTAATGGTGTTTTAAAAATTATTTGTTACGTGATTACCTATATAATTTTTCCCATAACTATCGTATTTAAATATTGGTTATTCCCAATATAATGGTCATCTATTTTCCTTCCCTCTACTTTGAATCCATACTTTTTATATAATTCTATACCTCTAATGTTTTCTTCTACAACATCTAATTCTAATCTTCTTAATCCAATTGATTGAGACCAGTTTAACATTTCTTCCATAAAATACTTAGCTATTCCTGTACCCCAATACTTTTTCTCTACTCCTATGACAAAACTTCCAATATGCTTAATTCTTTTTAAATTTCTTGATGATATTGCAAGAAATCCTACTATTTGATTGTCTACTAGTGCAACTAGTAATAGTCCTTTATCACTTTGTAATAAATTTTCTATCTTTTTTTCTTGATCTTTAACTTCTGTATTAATTTCATCAGGTTCTCTCATCATAAATTTAGTTTCACTTGCTAATTTTTTTAATAGTTCTACCATTTGGTCAGCATCAGAAGTTACAGCATTTCTGATTTCTATCTTATTGCCATTTATTATATAATTCTTTGAATCAATAATTGCCACTCATAATCTCCCCCTTTTACAACTATATTCTTAATCCTAGAATAATAAATATAAAGTTAATTCATTACTTTATCCAAAATAATCCACCGTTATATTTTTGTTGAGATTTAAACATAATAACAAATCCTATTACAAAGGAGATTACAAAAATTAACCAACCATAACCACTATCTGTCATAAAATTAATTATCCCTGTAACTATCATTCCTATTCCAATAAAAATGTATGATTTACCTATCTTTTCAGTATAAACTTTTTTGTTATTTTCAGAAATTTTTGTATGATGATATTTATGAATTAGATTATTTTTTTCTTTTTTCCATATATACAATCCTAAAAATAATAATAGTAACCCTAAAACTAACATTAATATAAGACCAAACACTCAAATCACTTCCACTCAATAATTTTAAACTAAATCTATTTATCAATACTATGATATATATTTTTATCAAAATAGTATAATTTCCCTGAATTATTTCCACATTTGTTATCTTCTTTAAAATTAAGTCTTTTAATTAAACGAATTGACCTTGTATTTTCTGGGTGAATCTCAGCAAATACTCTTTCAATTTGTGTTTCTTCAAATGAATTTTTTATTAATTCTGTTGCTATTTCTGTACAATACCCATAACCCCAATACTTTGGAATAAAATTATAGCCTAATTCTGCTTCATTGTCATTAGAATCTTTTTTAAGACAAATGAAACCAATGCTTTCCTCTTTTGCTTTTAATATAACTTTATGGACATTAAATATATAATCGTTTCTATACTTCTTTATCCATTTATTTATCAGACTATTACAACTTTCCATTGATACTGAATTAGTTCCTAAATATTTATTAACTTTTCTATTATTGTTTAATTTATATAAGAATTCATTATCATCATACTTAAAAGGTTTTAAAAATAATCTTTTTGAACTTATCACTAAACTATCCCCCTTGTATTCTAAGATTTTACTATATTATTTACTTACCAATATATTTTGCTAAAAATAAGCATGGATTCTCTAAATTCCAAATTAAAGGAAATACTTCTAATGGATAAAATCCATTTTTAAAATAAAACCTCCTTGTTCGTTCATAAGGTTCATATTGTATTGATGAGTCTAGTGTTTTTACTGTAATAAATTTATATCCACTTTCTTTACAATAATTTTCAGCAGGAATTAGTAGATTATGACCTATACCTTGTCCATGATATTCTTCTAATACTCCTAAATTATATATGCTAACTGTATACTCATTATGTACTTTTAAAGCAATAAATCCAATAACTTTACTTTTATCAAAAACTCCAAAGAATAACATATCTCTATGTTCAATAGACTTTTTTTTTATATCTTCTGGTGGACTAAACCATTTTGGCAATGCATTCATAATTTTAAGTGTAATACTGGTTATTAAACCTTTATCAACTATTTTTTTAATCTTAATCAAATTCATTTCACTCCTTATAATTAAAATGCTTTTTTATTTAAAATAATAGCCCAAAACTTTATTAGCATTAAATATATTTATATATATTCTAAAATAGTTGTTCTTGGAAAAAATCCATATCTAGCATAAAATTTAAAAGATTCCTCATTTCCTGATGCAACTCCAATTTTTATTCTTATTACACCATTATTTCTAATCCAGTCTAATGAATTTTTCATAAGAGTATCTCCTATTTTTAATCCTCTATAGTTATCTTCTATATAAATTGAATCAATTTCTCCAATACTTTCTTTTGATATAGATGCTATTACATATCCTATATATTTACCTTGTATCATATCTTTTGCCAAAGTTATAAATACTTGTTTATCTTTATTTTTCTCTATGACTTCTCTTCTATCCTTGAAATTAAAGTTTTCAAACCTTTTTTTAAAGTCAATAGAATTTTGCATATGGTGATTATTAAGCTTTTTCCATAAAGGTTCAACAAAATCTAACAATTCTTTTCCACTTTCTATATAATCTATAGTTTTCTTATTGAAACTATTTTCTTCTACATTCATCACTTTAACACCTCACTTCTATCATCACTCAACTTTCAAAAGACATCAATAAACTTTATAATCATATTTTATTTATTTTGGTAGTTTATCAAATTTAGTTACTTTATCTAAGTCATTATCCCAGTTAGCTTTGCTTTCTAAGTAAATATGACCTTGAGGTTTAATAGGTACTTTGGTATCAAGAGACCCTGCTGGAACAACTAATAATTTTCCATCCATCTGAATATTTGGAAGTGCAGATCCACAATTAGAGCAAAAACTTTTTATGTGTCCACTAGATTTATAGTTAAAAATTTTTGCTTTATTTTCACCAGATAACCACTTTAACTTAGCTGTGGAAGAAAATAGATTTGCAGCATGTGCTGATCCAGTATCTTTACGGCAATACTCACAATGACAAAGAAAGAAATTTTCAAAATCTCCTTCTACTTCAAATTTAATTTCACCACAAAGACATGATCCTGTATGTTTCATAATTATTGCTCCTTCTTTAATTTTTTTGATTTATTCATCCATAATTAGGTAATTAAATTCTAATACTTAGTTATAAATTCTCAGCCTTTTTTCTAAGATTTATATCAATTTGATTTAAAATATAATCCGAAAAATCAACATATAAATGTTTCCTATATCTCATTTTATATAATTTATCTCTATAAACATTCAATGCATCTTCTATAAGACATCTGTATTTCTGTGGTAATATATTCTTTGCCCAAATTCCCCCTTCAAGCTTTGAGGAAATGATACCTTCTTTTACGAAATATAAAACTCTACATAAATTAAGAATAATATAAATAGGATTATCTAGTATTTGATCCTTTGCATTTTTGACATCATCAAGTATTGAATTTATATAAGCTTCCTTTGGTACATTATTAAATACATCATCTATATCTCTACCATAAAGACAAATCCCTCGATGTTTTATAACAGTCATATGTGCTGCCAGATCTTGATCTACGTCTCCCCCACAAATATAATCTTCATTAGCAAGATATTTATCTCGGTGCAAATCAGAGTAGTGTAGTTCAAAAGGTGTAGGATAGACAAATTCTTTTGCATATTGTTCTAATATAATGCTCATTTCTATGCCTTTATCAGGTAAATTATATATATATACTATTGATGATATAAGTTCTTTTTTTATTTTGTCATTAATAGGTTGTCTAACTACTACAAGAAAATCAATATCACTTGAATCAGTATAACAACCCATTGCTAATGAACCATGTAAGTATACTCCAACAAGATTATTCTCTAATATTCTCTTAAATTTATTAATTATTATATCTAATATTTTAAATGGACCCAAATATACACCCCTCCTTTAGATAATTAATTAAATTATTACTTGTATTGTGATATGCCTCTTTCAAAGGCTACTTTATCATTATTTTCTATTCCAAATAATGCTTCTTGCAAATCAAATGTACTAGCATAGAATTTTGCTCTTTTTATATATTTATCTATAGTCTAATGACGAACTCAATATTTGAATTTTCATTTTCATCAATTTTCTCAACATATATTTTTTCAACTACTGTTTCAAAAACATTCACTATATTTTCTGTTTCAATAAATGCTGACTTAAAATTACTTATATCATCTAGTTTTCCAACGGTAAGATGAGGAAAATACGTAAGTTTCTTATATAAGAATTTGTTTAAAATTCCTGTATATAATTTATCATGTATTTCAATTATTTTATCATTCCCCTGTTTAATATTTAAAAATAAATAATAATCTGATGTTCCTGTTATACCTCTTAACCTAATCTTAAATTTATTTATGTCTTTCAATATTTCTATCATATGTTTTTTAAGTTCTTCTGTACTTATATCACTTTCAAATGGAAAAACTAGAGTAATATGAGGTTTAATGCAAGTATATAGTGGGTCATATTTACTTCTAATTTCTTCTATAATTTCAATATCATTTAATTTAGGAAAAATAATTATAGATCTTTTTTTCATATTTTCACTTCCTTATGCTTTAATCATTTGAATTATATATAACATTTTAAATCTTCCTTATGTTTTAATATTTAGATATATCAATATTATGATTTAAAATAAAAACAAGTTTTTACTAAAATGTGTAACTTAGTTGTTCTAAAAGTGCTTTTAATATTTTAATAGAGTTCAAAGAAACATCTACACAATTTTCTTCAAATGCTTCGATTCCACATTCTTCTTCTGTATCAGTTATAGATCTAATTGCTAAAAATGGTATTTCATTTACATAACAGACATGGGCAATACTAGCAGTCTCCATATCCACACATAAAGGATTATATTTTAAAATAATTTCTTCACGTCCATTTTGAATTATAAAGGATTCACCTGTAACAATTTTTCCAAAACTCACTGTTTGTTCAAATTTATTTTGTTTCAAGGCTTTTTTGCAGTAATGAATTAATATAGCTTCACTTTTGAAATAAATACTTTCCATCCAAGGATGATATTCTGTTAGTATACCATCATCAACATCATGATAAGCTATTTCAGTGGCTATGACAGTATCACCAATTTTTAATGTCTTATCTATACCTCCAGCTACACCTACAACAATAATATGCGAAACAGAAAACTTATCAATTAATATTTGTGTTGCAATGGCTGCATTAACCTTACACACTCCACAATATAAAGCAACAACATTGATATTTTTATAAACTCCATTATAAAACTTCAACATTGCAGTTGATACAATTTTAACATCTGAAATAGATTTGACAAAAGGCATAATTTCATTTTCAGTTGGTCCTATTATTCCAATCTTCATATTACTTCCCCCTTATATTTATCATTCAATTTCAAATTTTCAATAATTTTATTACCTTCTTTAATTCTACATTTCTTTCCAAAACCCTCTTTTTCCACATAAAAAAAGATTGAATTCCAAATGGAATTCAATCTTTTACTAAACATCTTCTTTTATTGATTCACCTAGAGCATGCCATGCTAATACTGCACATTTTACTCTTGCTGGCATATTTGAAATATTTTGAAGTATAAATGCATCTTTTAATTTTTCAAATTCTCTTTCATCTGTTATTTCTTTTTTAATCATACCTATAAATAATTCTACTAAATCATAAGCTTCTTTTTTTGTCTTTCCTTTTATTAAGTCTATCATCATTGATGTGGAAGCCTTACTTATTGCACATCCATGACCAATAAAAGCTGCATCTTTTATAATATCTCCATCAAATTTAAATTGTAAAGTTAAATCATCTCCACATGATGGGTTATGTCCTCTTTCACTATGGTCTGGATTTTCTAATTGTTTTTCATTATGTCCACTTGTATTGTGTTCCATTATGAGTTCTGTATATATTGAATTAAGATCCATATCCTAACCACTTCCTTACATTTTTTAAACCTTCTATAAATATATCTACTTCCTCTAATGTGTTATAAATATAAAAACTTGCTCTACATGTTGAATTTATTTTTAAATATTTCATTAAAGGTTGAGCACAATGATGTCCTGCCCTAATTGCTATTCCATAGCTATCTAGTATTGTAGCAACATCATGTGGATGAACATCATCTATATTAAATGATATAACACTACTTCTTTTATCTATATCTTCTGTACCATATATAGTTATATAAGGTATCTCTTTCATCTTCTTTAGAGCATATTCAGTTAATTTCATTTCATGTTTCTTTATATTTTCTAATCCTACATCTTCTAAATACTCTATTGCTCTCTTTAACCCAACGGCTGCTTCTACATTTTGAGTTCCTGCTTCAAATTTATGTGGGAGTTCTGCAAATGTTGAAGATTGTTCTTCTACATATTCAATCATATCTCCACCAGATAGAAATGGACTCATTTTTTCTAAAAGTTCTCGTCTTCCATATAATACTCCTATTCCCATAGGCCCTAGCATCTTATGTCCTGAAAAAACATAGAAATCTGGATTTAATTTTTTTATATCTACCTGTGTATGAGGTGCAGCTTGTGCTCCATCTATTATAGTTATTGCTCCTTTTTCATGAGCATAATCTATTATTTCTTTTATAGGATTTATAGTTCCAAGTACATTTGATATATGTGCTACTGTCACTATTTTTGTGTTTTCTGTAACTTTACTTTTAAAGTCTTTCATATCAATAGTATAATCATCATTCAAATATATATATTTTAATTTAGCATTGTTTTTTCTTGCTACCATTTGCCAAGGAAGTATATTGCTATGATGCTCTGAAATTAAAACTAATATTTCATCACCTCTTGATACATTTTCAAGTGCATATGAAAATGCTACTAAATTTAAAGCTTCTGTTGTATTCTTAGTAAATATTATACTTTCAACATAGGGAGCATTTATGAAGTCCTTTACTTTTTTTCGTGCACTATCATACATCTCTGTTGCTCTTATACTTAGAGCATATGCTCCCCTGTGTATATTTGCATTTGATGATTTATTGTACTTTTCTATAGAGTCTAGTACACTAATTGGTTTTTGAGTAGTTGCTGCACTATCTAAATATACAAAAGTATTATCATTTACATCCTGATTTAATATAGGGAAATCTTTTCTGATTTTTTCTATATTAAAACTTTTCATTTGTAATTCTCCAATCAATATCTTTCTCTATTCTTTCCCTTAAATCTTCATAAGGAATTAAATCTATTATTGGTCTAAATGATGCTTCTATTATCATTTTTTTAGCATCTTTTTCACTTAAACCTCGACTCATAAGATAAAATAATTTAAGTTCATTAATTTGACCAGCAGATGCAGCATGTTCTCCTTCTACATCATCTTCTCCACATATAAGAGCTGGTATTGCATCTGATTTTACACCTTTATCTAAAAGGATAACATATTCCCCTTCTTCTCCTTTAGATCTAGTTGAACCTTTTTTGAAATCTAAATTTCCTCTAAAGACTTTTTTTGCTTTGTCTTTTAATGCTCCTTTGGTTTCTATATTACTTAAGCATCTTCTTCCAAAGTGATTCATTGTATATTCTAAATCTAATCCCATTTCATCATCACCAAAGTATATACTCTTAAGATTTGCTGATGAATTATCTTCTAATAAATTTGTTATAAAACTAGTTGATGTTATTGCACTTCCTAGTTCTACAGATATAAAATTCACTTCTGCATCTCTACCAACAACTGCAATATTTGAATCAAAATTATGAGATGTTTTACTCATAGTTTGAACTTTTATTACTGTTACATTTGAATTGTCTTCTGCATATATTTTTGTAACTCCATTATGAAATGATTTTTCTGTTGAAGTATAATCCATAACTACTGTAACTTCACTATTCTGATGTGCTAATATTAAATTATGGTCTAATACTAATGATTCTTCATTGTTCATATTAAAATCTAATCTTACAGGTTCTTGTATTTTCTGACCTCTTTCTAAATCAATTATTACTCCTGTATTAGAGAATTTTTCTGTTAATTTCACTAATTCTTTATCTACTCCAAATTCACTATCAACTTTTAAATACTTTGTATAATTATTTATTTCTTCTTTTGTATTTATATGCTGTATATTTAAATCTTCTATTTTAGGAATATTTAACGATTTATACTCTCTGTGTTCTGGTATTTCTACATCTTTTAGCCTTATTCTTTTCCACTTAGGTAAGTCAACCTCTTTATATTCTTTTAAGTTCATATTTTCACCCCTTAGCCTATTGTTCCTTCGAGCTCTAATTTGATAAGATTATTAAGCTCTACTGCATATTCAAGTGGTAATTCTTTGGCTATAGGTTCTACAAATCCCCTTACTATCATAGCCTTTGCTTCTTCTTCATCTATTCCTCTACTCATTAGATAAAATATTGCTTCATCACTAATTCTACCTATTTTTGCTTCATGTCCTATGTCTATATCATCATTTTTTAATTCAATTATTGGTATTGTATCTGAATTAGATTCATTATCAAGCATAAGTGATTCACATGATACTGTTGATTTACTTCCATGAGCATTTGGAGCTACTCTTAAAAGTCCTCTATAGAATGCATATCCACCATCTTTTGATATAGATTTTGAATTTATATTTGATGTTGTATGAGGTGCTGCATGAACTACTTTAGATCCAGTATCTAGATATTGTCCACTTGCTGCAAATGTAATTCCTGTAAATTCTGCTTTAGCCCCTTCTCCTCTTAATATACTCATAGGATAAAGCATAGATACTTTAGACCCAAATGAACCTGATATCCACTCTATTGTTCCATTTTTATCTACAGCTGCTCTTTTAGTATTTAGATTATACATATTTCTAGACCAGTTTTCTATTGTAGAATATCTTAATTTTGCATCTTCCTTTACAAATAACTCAACACATCCTGCATGAAGGTTATTTACTGAATACTTAGGTGCTGAACAACCTTCTATAAAATGTACCTCTGCACCTTTTTCTACAACTATAAGTGTGTGCTCAAATTGTCCTGCTCCTGGAGCATTAAGTCTAAAGTATGATTGAAGTGGGATATCTACCTTTACTCCTTCTGGTACATATACAAATGAACCACCTGACCATACTGCTCCATGAAGTGCTGCAAATTTATGATCATTTGGAGGTACTAATTTCATAAAATACTCTTTTACTATGTCTTCATAATCTTTTATAGCTGTATCCATATCTGTATATACTACACCTTGATCCACTAACTCTTTTTTTATATTGTGATAAACCACTTCAGAATCATATTGAGCCCCTACTCCTGCAAGTGACTTTTTTTCCGCTTCAGGAATACCAAGTGAATCAAATGTCTTTTTAATATCTTCTGGAACATCTTCCCAACTAGTACTCATATCTGCATCTGGACGTATATAATTAACTATATTTTCTATGTCAAGTCCTGATAAATCTGCTCCCCAAGTTGGTACTGGCTTAGACTTAAATATATCTAATGATTTAAGTCTAAAATCTAGCATCCATTTTGGCTCATCTTTTTCCCTTGATATTTCCTTTACTATTTCAGGAGTTAATCCTTTTTCAGTTTTATATTTATATTTAAACTCATTTTTTATATCATATATGCCCCGATCTATATCTGCTATATATGTTTTCTCTCTTTTTTCCATTGTTTTCACCTCTTATGAAAGATCTTTTTTAAATTCTTCATAACCTTTTTGTTCAATTTTATCTGCTAATTCTGCTCCTCCAGTTTTAACTATTTTCCCATCTACTAACACATGTACATAATCAGGCTCTAAATAGTCTAAAATCTTATTGTAATGTGTTATTACCAATATTGCATTTTCATCATTAGAATAGGCTTTTACGCCTTTAGAAACAATTCTAATTGCATCAATATCAAGTCCTGAATCTGTTTCATCTAGTATTGCTAATTTAGGCTCTAAAATTGTCATTTGTAATATTTCATTTTTCTTTTTTTCTCCACCTGAAAATCCTTGATTTAAATATCTCCCTGCATAAGTTTCATCCATTTCAAGTAATTCCATTTTTTCTTTTAGAACTTTCCTAAATGCAAAAATTCCTTGCTTTTCATCAGTAATCGCTGATTTTGAAGTTCTAAGGAAATTTTCTACTGTAACTCCTGGTATTTCTTCTGGATATTGAAATGATAAAAATAGACCTTCTTTTGCTCTTTTGTCTACTGATAAATCATTTATATTTTTATCATTAAATATTATCTCTCCATCTGTTATTTCATGTTTTGGGTGTCCCATTAGTACATTTGCAAGAGTAGATTTTCCTGCCCCATTAGGTCCCATAATTACATGTATTTCACCTTTATTTATTTTTAAATTTAAACCTTTTAATATTTCTGCATCTTCTACTTTAGAATGCAAATTTTTTATATCCATTATTTTTTCCTTCAAATCTTCCATCTCCTTATCCGTTAATCAATTCCTAGTAATTCACTGCGAATTAAACTCTAATTATATCCTACTATATTACTTGGTATTAGTCAATAAAAAAGTGGGAACATTAACTGTCCCCATGGCTTTATTTTAATTGTTCTCTATGATTAAAAAAAGTTTTATAACCTAACTGTAAAAATATTATTACAGTTAAGGATACACTTCCTATTATTCCAAGCATAATAGCTATTTGATACTTTATTGATGTAATAGGAGATATACCTGATAATATTTGTCCTGTCATCATTCCCGGTAAAAATATAATTCCCATACCCATCATAGAATTTATAGTAGGCATAATGGCAGAATCAAATGCATTATTTACAATTTTTTTAGATGCTTTTTTTGAATTAGCTCCAAGCATAAGAGCAGTTTCAACTTCATCATATCTTGAATTAAACCCATCTATAAGTCTTTCTACTCCTAAAGAAATACCTGTCATGGAATTTCCTATAAGCATACCTGCAAGCGGTATAAAATATTGAGGCTTGTACCATGGTTCTATTCCAACTACTATAAATAAGAAAAAAAGTATAGATGTAATTGTACCTATGGTCATTGAAATTGCTATTATCTTTTTTAAACTATTTGATATGTCGTTTTTTACTCTTTTAAATATATTAAATACAGCAAAAGTCTCCATTATAAGTATTATTATAATTGTGACTAAAGGAGATGGGTTTTCAAATATATATACTAAAATATATCCTATAAGTCCAAGCTGTAAAGTCATTCTCAAACTTGCAATTAATATTTCTCTTTCTCTATTTATATTTTTTATTTTTACTATAAATAGTAATATAAGTACAAATACATAAGCACTGGCAAGTTGTAAAAGAGTTATATCTACTATTTTATCTGTCATCTATAACACTTCCCTTATTTATTCTAATTATATCTTTACCATATTCTTCTGCTATTTTAACTGAATGAGTAACCATAATAACTGTTTTATTATTGTTTTTTGCAAAATCAACTATGCTTTTTATTACAAATCTTTCTGTTTCATCATCAAGTGATGAAGAAGGTTCATCTAATAAATATACTTCTCCATCAGATAAAAGAACTCTTGCAAGTGACAGCCTTTGTTTTTCACCACCAGATAAATTTTTAGCATTAGTATCTAATGATTTATTTAAATTTGATATTTCAAGATATTTATTTAATATATCATCACTTACTCTTTCTTTTTCTTTGAATTCTAATGCTAAATTCAAGTTTTCTCTTATAGTTCCATCAAAAACTACAGGATTTTGAGATAACATTATTACTTCTCTTCTTAGGTTTACAGGATTTATATCTAATATGTCATTATCATTATAATAAACTGTTCCTCCATCTGGGCTTTTTAAATTGTTTAAAAGTCTAAGTAAAGTAGTCTTACCACTACCACTTTGTCCTAATATGCATGTTACTATATTTTCTTTTATTCTTAAATTATCAATGTCTAGTATATCTTTATATTTCACTTTTTCTAATTTGAAAATGTGCTTCATTATATCACTCCTAAAGTATTGGGGATAGTATTCTTCCTATTGCTTCTTTGAATTTTTGTAAAGCTCCTCTTTGTTCATATTCTTCATAATTTATTCTATCACAATTTTTAAAATCCTTTACAAAATCTTTTTCAAGTCTATTTGCTATGTCCTTATCATATACAAATGCATTTACTTCAAAATTTATATGAAAACTTCTATTGTCCAAATTAGCTGTTCCTACAGATGCTACCATATCATCTACAAGTAATGTCTTTGCATGGACAAAACCTTTTTGATACCTATATATTTTCACTCCTGCTTTCAATAATTCTGATACATATGATCTAGAACCCCAAAATGCCACAACATGATCTGCTATATCAGGTATTATTATTCTTACATCTATTCCACTTAATGCAGCAGTTCTAAGAGCTACATTCATGCTTTCATTTGGTATAAGATAAGGGGTTGTAATCCATACTCTATCATTTGCATATGTTATAAGTGAAAAATATGATTGCATAATTGATTCCCACTCAGTATCTGGTCCACTTGAAGATATTTGTATTAATTGTTCGCCGTAGTATTTTAATTTAGGAAAATATTTTAGATCTTCCAAATTCTCTTTTGTACAAAAATACCAATCATTTAGAAATATATTTTGAAGAGCATATACTGCCTCCCCTTCAATTTTTATATGAGTATCTCTCCAAAAACCAAATTTCTTACTTTTGCCTAAATACTCATCTCCTATGTTTATACCTCCAGTAAAAGCTATATTACCATCTATTATTACTATTTTTCTATGATTCCTATAATTTATATCACGACTTAACCCAGGTAAAAACACTGGAAGATAACTCTCAACTTTTACTCCTGCATCTTTCAAACTTTTTATATATTTTTTTCCTAATCTCCAACTTCCTGCACTATCATATATAAGTCTTACTTCTACTCCTTCTTCTGCCTTTTTTATTAATAAATTTTTAATTTCATTTCCTATTTTATCATTCTTAATTATAAAGTATTCTATATGTATATGTTTTTTGGCATTAGATAGATCTTTTTTTAATTCCTTAAATTTTTGCTTTCCATTAGTCAATATCTTACTTTTATTATTTATTGTTACTGGAGATTTTGAGTTGTTTAATATAAGGCTTATAAGTTTTTTCTTTAAAGAATGTTTTTCTTCTGAAAATATTTTTGATTCTTTTACTGCATTTAATTGAATTTCTGCTATATCTTCTAATGATTTAGTCCTTATATTTTCTTCTTTTTGAAATATTTTTTTCTTTCTTATATTTTGACCTAAAAATAGATATAAAACAAAACCTACTACAGGAAATATAAATAAAACTAAAAGCCACGTAATAGTTGTTTGAGGGTCTTCATTCTCAATAAAAATTATTACTCCTATTGATATAGTGTAAAATGTAAATAAAAAAGATAGTATGCTTCTGAATTGAAACATAAATTCTCGAATCATATCTACTATTCCACTTTGAGCTGAGTTTTTGTCAAAAAACGATAATATATTTAAATCTAATAAAAAATTAGGTACTACATATATTACAAATAATATTATAGCTATTATTAAAAAGTATTTTTTAATTTTATTCATTTTACCAACTACTTTCTCATATGTATTCTTAATATAATTATACCATTATATATTCATATTAACCTATATATTCAATTTTATTAGCCAAAACTTAACACCAGAACTTGTAAAACCTAAGTCCCATGGTGCTCTAAATCTATCTGTATTGTGTGAATGTACCAATCTATAACCTTTTGAATCAACTCCACTTACTACACATATATGAACTACTTTTCCTTTCTTTTCATATGCTACAATATCTCCTTTAGATAATTGATATGAAGCATCTAATACTTGACTATAATCTCCATACTTTATAGCTTTACCACGTCCACTATAAATTATATAATCTTTAAAAGCTTGTGCATTTACCCATGATTTTGTACCATCTTTTTCATAATTCCATGAATATGTCTTTTTAAACTCTCCCCCTTCAAACAATGCTTGAGATGCAAAATTAGCACAATCTCCACCTATTGAATTATAATCTCTATATTTATTATTATATTTATAATTGTTTTCTCCATTATCTGCAGCACCTAAATACTTATCCATATATTTTACTATTTCTTCTCTTCTATCATTAGTTTCTAAGTTTTTATTTCCTTTTGTTATAATACTTTTTATATTTTCTATATCTTCTTTTTTTACTCCAAGATTATCTCCAAATGGATCATCATACCAATCTTTTGTAATAATCCATTTATTACCTCTTTTCTCTATATCCATAGCATGATAAGTTCCTATTCTAAAAGTGTTTATATTTTTTATATCATCTTTGTAAACATACTTATATTCTGTAGATAATGTAATATTCAAACTTGATTTTTCATCATATTCTTTTACCCAATTTATTATAGGAGAGGCTTCTATAGATATTATTTTTATACCTTGTTTCTTTGACCAACTATGTAAATAATTCATCTTATTTATTTCATGTTCATATGCCCAAACTCCATATTTTTTATCTAAATCATAAAGTTTTTCTATGGCTCCTTCTTTTTGTTTTAGTATAGCATTATTTCTTGTATCTATATTATTTTTTATTATAGTATTATAATCAGATTCACTTAATACATCTATAGTTTTATTTGAGTAGACTGATATAATGCTTATACATAATGCTATTATAATTAAAGATATTATTAATATTTTCTTTTTTATTACTATAATCATATAGATTCCCCTTTCATAATATTAATTTATGATTAAAAATATAATTATAGAATAAAAAACAAGAATTACCCTGATTACTAATCAGGATAATTCTTATTTAATGTATTTTTTCTTTTATAGTTTACAAATATTATACCTGAAGCTACTAAAACTAATGCTCCAAACATATATACTGTAAATTCTTCTTTTGGTAAAAGTATCACCGATAAAAATGATCCAGTAACTGGTATTACAAATTTAAACATTGTTATTTCTCCAGCTCTATTATATTTTAAAAGAGCATACCACAATGAAAATGCTGTTGCTGAGAGAAATGCAGAATATAATAGTAATCCTGAAGATACTGGATTAAAATTTAACATTTCTTCTGTACCACTATAACCTACTATAAGTAATATCAATGACCCTAAAAACATTTGCCAAGCTGTTACTATAAATGGGTGTATTTCTTTTGACAACTTTTTAGCTAGAATTGTTCCAAAAGCAGAAACAAGTCCAGATATTATGAGAAATCCTTCTCCTCTAAATGTAAAGTTTAAATTAAAACCACCTTTTCCCCAATTAACTAAAATTATTCCTAACAATCCTGAAATTAATCCTATTGTTTTTTTAAAATTCATTTTATCATCGTGATATATAAAATGTGCAAGTATTACTACAAAGAATGTTCCACTTGAAGCAAGTATAGAACCTTTTATTCCACTTGTATATGCTAAGCCATTGTAAAAGAAAAAATATTGTAAACTAGTTTGAAGTAATCCTAAAATTAATAGAGATATCACAGTTTCTTTTTTTATTTTTATTGGTATTTTCAAAAAAAGCATTACTACTATAAAAATTAAACATGAGGCTATGAAAAATCTCATTCCTGCAAATAATATTTTAGAATATATATCAACTGCTGCTATCTCTAGCTCACTATAACTTATTTTAAGTACAGGAAATGCACTTCCCCAAAGCATAGAACAAAAAATAGCTATTATTGTAACAGATACTTTATTTTTTAATAATTCACTTTTATCCAACTTTCTACACCTCTTTTATTTTCTTTAGTTCTTAAGTCTTATACTATCATATACTATTCAAAATGTTTTATCAATCCTATGTATATAGCCCATGCTATCTTTTGTTGATATTCTTCATTATTAAGTAGCTTTTCCTCATTTGGATTAGATAAAAAACCACATTCAACTAATACGGAAGGAGATTCTGCTTCTCTTATAAGATAAATACTATCTCTAGGTTGTGGTACCCTTTCATTATTTTTATCTAACATTCTTCTAAGTTCTTTTTGTAGGCCTTTTGCTAGTAATTTACTTTCTTCAGATCCTTTTTTATAAAATGTCTGTGCACCATAATATTTAGACTGAGGAAAACTATTTAAATGTACACTTATAAAAATATCTGGTTCAGAACCATTTATTAATATTCTTCTATTTCTTAAATCTTCATTTTTTCTCTGCCTATATGTTTTAGATTCTTCAGTATCTAATCCTTGGTCTATATCTCTTGTAAGTACAGCAATTCCTCCACCTTGTTCTATTAATCTTCTTAATTTTAATGTTATCTCTAGATTTATCTCATCTTCTTTTTTACTCAAATTTCCTATTGCACCTGGATCAAAACCGCCATGACCAGCATCTAATACTATTATTTTATCCATTAAAGGAGTTGAAGTTTCTAATACAATATCTCTTTCGTTAAAAAAATATAAAGATACAGCAAGAATTATTATAGGTATAAAAATTATATCTCTTTTTCTTATATTCATTTCTCTCAATATATATCACCTTCCTTATATTATAAATATTTTTAAGGAAGTATTTATATTACAGAAAAATAGAGAAGTAGATATCTACTCCTCTATTTAATATTTACCTACATAATCCCAACCTAATGGTATACCAGGATTACCTGGCTCCCATCCTGCTTGAGCTCCTCTTCCAGTTCTTCTATTGAATTGTAGAGCCATTATTATTCTGATAATCTCATCAATATTTCTAGCTACAGGCTGAGGATTAGTCATCCATGCTTGAATTTTTCCTTCTGGGTCTATTATAAATGCGCCTCTCCAATCAAAGCCTTCATTTTCATTTAATATACCATATTTTTTAGATACTCTTTGAGTTCTATCTGATAATAATGGAAAGTTTATTTTTCTGCCTGATGGTGAAGTTTGTTGAAATATCTTATGAGAATAAATGCTATCTGTACTTATTCCTAATACCATAGTATTTAATCTTTTAAATATTTCATGTCTTTCAGCAACTGCTGCAAGTTCCGTTGGTCAAACAAAAGTAAAATTTGAGCCATAGAAAAATAAAACTACCCAGCAACCTAAATAATCTGATAGTGATACATTTTTAGGTTTTCCTTTTACAATACCTTCTAATGTGAAATTAGGTGCTTTATCTCCTATGTCAAAATATTTTATATCGTTTTTTTCATAAGGTCTACAATAAGATTTATATTCAAAACAATTATTCATTTCCATACCTCCCACCTATAGTAATATATTATGATTTTATTAATATAAGAGTTCTAGGAAGTAATAAAAAAGACACTCATTTGAGTGTCTTTTTTCATATATATTATCTCTTTGAGAATTGTGGACTTCTTCTTGCTTTCTTTAGACCATATTTCTTTCTTTCTGTCATTCTTGGGTCTCTTGTAAGCATTCCTGCTTTTTTTAGTGTTGGTCTAAGTTCATTATCAGCTTTAAGTAATGCTCTTGATATACCATGTCTTATAGCTCCTGCTTGACCAGTATAACCTCCACCATTTACATTTACTAAAACATCATATTTATCAGATGTATCTGTTATAACTAATGGCTCTTTTACTTTAACTTTTAATGTATCATAATTAAAATAATCGTCCATATCTCTATCATTAATTTTTATATTTCCTGAACCAGGAACTAATCTTACTCTAGCAATAGATTTTTTTCTTCTTCCAGTTCCATAAAATTGTACTTTCGCCATTTAAAATCCTCCCTTCCTGACTATATTTCGTAAACTTCAGGTTTTTGAGCAGCGTGATTATGTTCAGTTCCACTATAAACCTTTAGCTTTTTAATCATTTGTCTTCCTAAACTGTTTTTTGGTAACATACCTCTTACAGCTTTTTGAACTGCTAATTCTGGTTTCTCTTGCATTAATCTTTTATAAGGTATTTCTTTTAAACCACCTGGATGATTTGTGTGGTATCTGTAAAGTTTTTGGTCAAGTTTTTTACCTGATAATTCTACTTTTTCAGCATTTATGATTATTACATGATCACCTGTATCAACATGTGGTGTATAAATAGGCTTATTCTTACCTCTTAATATTTTTGCTACTTCACTAGCAAGTCTACCTAATTTTTTACCTTCAGCATCTATAATATACCATTTTCTTTCAATTTCATGGGGTTTAGCTATAAAGCTTTTCATTTCTTTCCCTCCTCATTGCACTTTCATTTTAAATTTTAAGTTTAACGTCAATAAAAATCCGGGGCTAGTGGATTTTTATCTTTACACTCCTTTTATTGTAATACAACCTACCATGTGTGTCAAGACTTTTTAATAATAAACTTCCATCAAATATAGTGCATGACTTGGTGCTGTAATACCTGCTCTTTTTCGATTTTTTGCATCGATTATTTCTTCTATATTAGATTTTATTCTGCCTCTAGATACATCTACTAAAGTACCAACTATTATTCTTATCATATTATATAAAAACCCGCTACCTTTAAATGTAAGTTCTATAACCTCATTTTTTTGTTCTATATCTATACTATATATTGTTCTTATTTTATTGTCTGTACCTTCTTTTATAGATGTAAATGAAGTAAAGTCATGAGTCCCTATTAGCATATTTACATTTTGTCTGAATTTGTTCATATCCAATTTATATGGCACATGATAAGCATTATTCCTATATATTGGACTCCTTACTTGAGAATTATATATTATATATTTATATGATTTACCTTTTGCATAATATCTTGCATGAAATTCACTATTTACTTCTTCTACTTTTCTTATTGATATATCATCTGGTAATACACTATTTAATCCCCTAATAAGTTTATATTTTACTATATCTGAATTAGTAAAAAAGCTCGCAGTTTGACCAAATGCATGTACACCTTTATCTGTTCTTCCAGAAGCTTCTAGTTTCACTTTATCTCTTGTTATTTTAAATATAGCATCTTCTATTATTTCTTGAATAGATATTTCTGTAGGCTGCTTTTGCCAACCTTTATAATTGGAGCCATCATATTCTATTGTTAGTTTTATATTACGCATATTTTACATCCTCTAAATTACATATCTAAATAATATTATTGTTACTAAAAGTAAAATAGATATACTCATAGCAAAAAAATCTCTCATTTCAAGGGTTAAAACTTTCATTCTAGTTCTATTTTCTCCACCTCTATAGCATCTTGCTTCCATTGCCATAGCAAGTTCATCTGCTCTTCTAAATGCAGATATAAAAAGTGGTACAAGTAGAGGTACTAAACTTTTTGCTCTATTCATTATATTTCCACTTTCAAAGTCTGCTCCACGTGCCATCTGAGCTTTCATTATTTTATCTGTTTCTTCTAATAGAGTAGGTATGAATCTAAGTGCTATTGTCATCATCATAGCAAGCTCATGTGCAGGAAGCCCTACTTTTCTAAAAGGGTTCAATAATTTTTCTATACCATCAGTAAGTGATATAGGTGAAGTAGTAAGTGTTAATAATGAAGTCCCTATTATAAGAAAAACAAGTCTCAATGCCATAAATGTCGCTTGCCTCAAACCCTCTATAGTTATTTTCAAAGGTCCTAATTTATATAATACTTCTCCAGGAGTTAGAAGCGCATTTATAAAAAATGTTATAAGTATTATAATGAACAAAGGTTTTAATCCTTTTAATATAAATTTCAAAGGCACTTTTGATAAAAATATTGATATAAATATGAATGCTGTAACAAATAGATATGGGGTAAAACTATCTATAAAAAACAACGAAATTATAAATAATAATGTTATTGATATTTTAATTCTGGGATCCAGTTTATGAATAACTGTATCACCTGGAAAGTATTGTCCTATTGTTATGTTTTTAAGCATCTCTTTTACTCCTTAAATATTTTAATAACTCCACTTCAGCTTCTTCTACTGTAAGCACATCATCTCTTATATCTTTACCCCTCTTTTTTAACTCCCTCATTAAATACGTTATTTGTGGTATACCAAGTCCTATTTTTTCTAGTTCTTCTACCCTTTTAAATATCTCTCTAGGATTATCTACCATATTAACTTTACCTTTATGCATAACTATTATTTTATTTACTAACTTTGCTATATCTTCCATACTATGAGATACAAGTATTATTGTAATTCCATATCTATCATAAAGTGATTTTACTTGACCTAATATTTCGTCACGACCTTTAGGATCAAGTCCAGCTGTAGGTTCATCTAGTATCAATATATCAGGTTTCATTGCAAGTACACCTGCTATTGCTACTCTTCTTCTTTGCCCACCACTTAATTCAAAAGGTGATCTTTCCTTCACTTCTTCATAATTAAGTCCTACAACTTCCATAGCCTCTTTCACTCTTATTTTTACTTCTTCTTCACTTAATCCTAAATTTTTAGGTCCAAATGATACATCTTTATATACTGTTTCTTCAAATAACTGATGCTCTGGGTATTGAAAAACCAAGCCTACTCTCTGTCTTATTTCCTTAAGTTTTACATCTTTTTTAGTTAATTCAGTATCACCTATAAATATCTTTCCAGAGGTAGCTTTAAGTAATCCATTTAAGTGTTGAATAAGAGTTGATTTACCAGACCCTGTATGACCTATTAAACCTACAAATTCACCTTTATCTATTTCCAAATCTACATTATCTAATGCCTTGATTTCAAATGGATTTCCAGGATTGTATATATGATTTAAGTTTTCTATTTTTATTTTCATATTAATTTCACCATTTCTTCTACAGTTAATATATTAGTTGGAATATCTATTCCTCTATTTCTTAATTTATATGACAACTCCGTTACTTGTGGAATATCAAGTCCAAAGGCTTTCATTTTATCTACTTGAGAAAAAACTTGTTTCGGTGTCCCTTCAAGTACTATCTCCCCTTGTTCCATAACAACTATTCTATCAGCATCTACTGCCTCATCCATATAATGTGTAATATGAACAATAGTCTTACCTTCTTCTCTGTTTAATTTTTTTATAGTTTCCATAACTTCTATCCTTCCAGATGGATCAAGCATGGCTGTAGGTTCATCTAATATTATACATTCTGGATTCATTGCAAGTACACCTGCTATTGCTATTCTTTGTTTTTGACCACCTGATAAAAGATGTGGTGCATGTTCTTTATACTTTGTCATCTCTACTATTTCAAGTGCTTTATCTACTCTTTCTCTTATTTGTTCAGGTTCAATACCTTGATTTTCAGGGCCAAAAGCTACATCTTCCTCTACAATTGTAGCCACTAGTTGATTATCAGGATTTTGAAATACCATTCCTGCAGTTGATCTTATATCCCAAAGTTTTTCTTCATCTAATGTATCCATACCTTTAACATATAAATTTCCTTCTGTAGGAAGCAGCAAAGCATTTATATGTTTTGCAAGTGTTGACTTTCCAGAACCATTATGTCCTAGTATTGCAACAAATTCACCTCTTTTAATTTCTAAGTTTACATTATTAAGTGCAATATTACTTTGTTCTTCATTATTTTTATATTCATATGTTAAGTTATTTGCTTTAATCATTATTTCATCCATATTCTTCTTTCCTCTCTATTTAAGAGTATCTTACCTATCCATTTTAGCACAGTAAGTAAGGTAGTTCAAACATTTATATATTGCAAAAAATAAATAATTAAAGGGGCTAAGAATATTCTTAGCCCCTTTAATTATTTATACTAATTCAATTATAGCCATTTCAGAACCATCGCCTCTACGAGGTCCTAATTTCATTATTCTTGTATATCCACCATTTCTATCTTCATATTTAGGTGCTATTTCATCAAATAATTCTTTAACTACTGTTTCATCATATATATATGCTAATACTTGACGTCTAGAATGTAAATCACCTTTTTTGCCAAGTGTTATCATTTTTTCAGCTAATTTTCTTGTTTCTTTAGCCCTTGTTACTGTAGTTTCTATTCTACCTTCTCTTAAAAGACTTGTTACTAAGTTTCTTAACATAGCCTTTCTGTGGTCAGTAGGGCGTCCAAGCTTTCTTAACTTAGCCATCTCGTATCCCTCCTTCTTGTTAGGGTAATTCTATTCTTCAGATTTTTCTAAACCTAAGCCCAAATCTTTTAATTTTTTTTCTACTTCATCAAGAGATTTTTTACCTAAGTTTCTAACTTTCATCATATCTTCTTCAGACTTATCTGTTAATTCTTCAACCGTATTTATGCCAGCTCTTTTTAGACAATTATAAGATCTAACAGAAAGATCAAGCTCTTCAATAGTCATTTCTAGAACTCTTTCTTTTGTGTCTTCTTCTTTTTCTACCATAATCTCTACATCATCTACAGTATCAGTAAGAGTTATAAATAAATTAAGATGTTCATTGAATATTTTAGCTCCTAATGAAACTGATTCATCAGGTTTAATTGTCCCGTCAGTCCATACTTCAAGTACTAATTTACCATAATCAGTTACTTGACCTACTCTAGTATTTTCAGTACTGAAATTCACTTTTTTAACAGGAGTGTAAATAGAATCTATAGGTAATGTTCCTATTGAGTCTTCTTCTTTTTTGTTTCTTTCAGCTGGTACATATCCTCTACCTTTTTCCATAACAAGTTCTATATATAACTTGCCATTCTTATCTAAGGTAGCTATGTGTAAATCTTTATTTAAAATTTCTACATCACCACTTACTTGTATATCACCAGCAGTAACTTCGCCTTCACCTTCAACATCAATTATTAAAGTTACAGGCTCATCTGTATGCATAATAGCTGCAATATTTTTAACATTGAGTATTATTTCTGTTACATCTTCTACAACTCCAGGTATTGTTGAAAATTCATGCAACACCCCTTGAATCTTTATAGATGAAACAGCTGCACCAGGTAGTGAAGAAAGTAATATTCTTCTCAGAGAATTACCTAAAGTTGTAGCATATCCTCTTTCTAAAGGCTCTACTACAAACTTTCCATAGGTATTATCTTCACTTAATTCAACTACTTCAATTTTTGGCTTTTCTATCTCTATCATTAACTTAACCCTCCCTATCAGTTTTTTATCTATTCTGAGGGCAACCAATTCTATATTTTATTACTTAGAATACCACTCTACGATTAAGTGTTCTTCAATTGGGAGCTCTATATCTTCTCTTGAAGGTTCAGCAACTACTTTACCTTTTAAGTTTTCTGTATCTATATTTAACCATTGTGGCACGCTTCCTTGATGCCCTTCAACTAACTCTTTGAATTTAGCAGATTGTGTACTTTTTGATTTAACTTCTATTTCATCTCCTGTATTGATTAAATAAGAAGCTATATCAACTTTCTTTTCATTTACTAAGAAATGTCCATGATTTACAAGTTGTCTTGCCTCTGCTCTAGATGACGCAAGTCCTAATCTATAAACTACGTTATCTAATCTAGTTTCTAATACTTTTAAGAAGTTTTCACCTGCAATACCTTCCATTTTATCAGCCATATCAAAGTATTTAGCAAATTGTTTTTCAGATACCCCATAGTATTTACGTACTTTTTGTTTTTCTCTTAATTGAACTCCATAGTTTGATAATTTCTTTCTACCCTGTCCGTGTTCACCAGGTGCATAGTTTCTCCTAGTAACTGGACATTTATCTGTGAAACATTTGTCTCCTTTTAAATAAAGTTTTAACCCTTCTCTACGACATTGTCTACACACAGGTCCTGTATATCTTGCCATATATTTTGCACCTCCTCTAATCTCTTTATGTTATACTCTTCTTCTTTTAGGTGGTCTACAACCATTGTGTGGGATTGGAGTGACATCTTTTATTAAGTTCACTTCTAAACCAGTAGCTTGTAACGATCTGATTGCAGCTTCTCTACCTGAACCAGGTCCTTTAACATAAACTTCAACTGTTTTTAATCCATGTACCATAGCAGCTTTAGCTGCTTCTTCTGCTGCCATTTGTGCTGCAAATGGAGTTGACTTTCTTGACCCTCTAAAACCAAGTTGACCAGCACTTGCAAATGAAATTGTATTTCCCTTAGTATCAGTTATAGTAACAATAGTATTGTTAAAAGTAGACTGAATATGTGCTTGACCTCTTTCAATATTTTTACGTTGTCTTTTCTTTACACGACCTCTTTTTACTGCTTTTTTAGCCACTTATAAGTCCCTCCTTTATTTCTTTTTCTTTTTACTTGCTAATTTTTTAGGACCTTTTCTAGTTCTTGCATTGTTTTTAGTATGCTGTCCTCTTACTGGTAAACCTCTTCTATGTCTTAAACCTCTATAACTACCAATTTCTTTAAGTCTTTTGATGTTCATAGCTGTTTCTCTTCTAAGGTCACCTTCAACCATAATATTATCTATTTCATTTCTAAGTTTACTTACTTCATCTTCAGTTAAATCTTTCACTCTTGTATCTGGATTAATACCAGTTGTTGCTAATATTTCATTTGATTTTGATTTACCTATACCATATATATAAGTTAATCCAATTTCTACTCTTTTATCTCTTGGTAAGTCTATACCCGCGATTCTGGCCATTTAAGCTTACACCTCCTAAACTTATGTTTACGATTATCTATTCATAAAGCAGCCGCGCTCTAATTTTATTAATCAACTAAATATTATACTACAAAATCCTTTATAAAACTAGGGTAAATATTATCCTTGTTTTTGTTTGTGCTTAGGATTTTCACATATAACCATTACTTTGCCTTTTCTTCTAATAAGTTTGCACTTTTCGCACATCTTTTTTACTGATGGTCTTACTTTCACTGTAATCCCTCCTTGTTACTTCTTTCGCCACGTAATCCTTCCTCTTGATAAGTCATATGGTGACAATTCAATAGTAACTTTATCTCCAGGGAGAATTCTTATGAAA
Organism: Senegalia massiliensis; assembly: GCF_009911265.1. Taxonomy (NCBI): domain Bacteria; kingdom Bacillati; phylum Bacillota; class Clostridia; order Eubacteriales; family Clostridiaceae; genus Senegalia; species Senegalia massiliensis. Next base: position 134,837 of record NZ_QXXA01000003.1, read on the forward strand.
TTCATTCTTAATTTGCCTGAAATATGTGCTAATATCTCATGACCATTTTCTAACTCTACTTTAAACATTGCATTTGGTAAAGTTTCTGAAACTGTTCCTTCTACCTCTATAACATCTTTTTTGGACATAAGGTTATATAACCTCCATTTCCTGGCTTTAATTCTCTTTTACTAAAGAAGCCAATAATTTTCTAATATATGCATTGTTGAACTTTTCTTTAGCTTCGATTTTGTTTTTTAATTCATCAAAAATTTTATTTGTTTTTTTGATATGTTTAACTTTCTTCTTCTTAGGATTATCTAGCTTTCTTAAACTTCCATCTACTAGTAAAACATAATTTTTATCTATTATATCAACTACGATGAAAAATTTATCACTATCTCTTCCAGCACTAGACTTTACAACTTGACCTAATTCAAGTTCTCCTGTAGTTTCCAAATGCTTCACCTCTAGATTGTTAAAATTTCTGGTTCTCCATCGGTAATAGCTATAGTATTTTCATAATGAGAAGATAATTTACTATCAAGTGTTACCACTGTCCAATCATCTTCCAATACTTTCACTCTAAAGGTACCCTCATTTACCATAGGTTCAATCGCAAGAACCATTCCTCTTTTAAGCCTTGGCCCTTTACCTGGTGGTCCATAATGAGGTATTTGTGGATCTTCATGCATTGATCTTCCTATTCCATGACCCACATAGTCTCTTACAACTGAAAAGCCATTGCTTTCAACGTACTTTTGTATTGCATGAGATATGTCAGATAGTCTGTAACCTTCTTTAGCAAATTTGATTCCTTCAAAAAAACTATCTTTAGTTACATCTATAAGTTTTTTAGCATTTTCACTAATTTCGCCTACACCATGTGTCCTAGCAGCATCTCCATAATAACCATCAACTATAGTACCGATATCTATACTTATAATATCGCCATCTTTTAACTTTTTTAATCCTGGTATACCATGAACTACTTCGTTATTTATTGAAGCACAAATGCTACCTGGAAAGCCTTGATAACCTTTAAATGCTGGTACACTACCATGCTTGGTAATAAATTCATAAGCTGCTTCATCAAGCTCCTTTGTTGTTATTCCAGGTTTTATTAAACCTTTCAAATATTCATGAGTCTTGGCTACTAGATTTCCAGCTATTTTTAACTTTTCTATTTCTCTCTTACTTTTTAAAATAATCATTATTTCTTGCTCCCAAGAGCATCTACTATATCATCAAAAACTTTATCTATATTTTGAGCACCATCTATATTCAATAAAACACTTTGTTTATTGTAATATTCTATAAGTGGTGAGGTTTGGTTTTCATAAACTTCAATTCTTTTAGTTACAGTTTCCTCGTTATCATCATCTCTTTGATAAAGTTCTCCTCCACACACATCACATTTACCTGGTATAGTAGGTGGATTAAATTTAATGTGGTAAGTAGCACCACAATCTTTACAAATCCTTCTACCTACAGCTCTTTCTACTAATTCATCTTTTGATACTTTAATGTTAATAACATTATCTAAAGACCAACCTAAATTTTTAAGTTCAGTATCAAGGGCTTCAGCTTGAGCTACTGTTCTTGGAAAACCATCTAATAAAAATCCATTTTCAGTATCATTTTCTGTCAATCTATTTTTTACTAGACCTACAACTAATTCATCAGGAACAAGTAATCCCTTATCCATGTATTCCTTAGCTTGCTTTCCTAAATCAGTACCCTCTTTAATATTTTTTCTAAATATATCTCCAGTAGATATATGTGGTATATTGTATTTATTTATTATACCTGAAGCTTGGGTTCCTTTCCCAGCTCCAGGTGGTCCTAATAATATAAGTCTCAAAATCTCATCTCCTTAGAGAATTTTCTATTTTAAGAATCCTTTATAATGTCTCATCATCATTTGTGACTCCATTTGTTTAACAGTTTCTAGTGCAACACCAACTACGATTAATAGAGCTGTTCCTCCAAATCCTATTTTTAAATTACCAAATGAAGATAAAATTGTTGGCATAGTAGCAATAAGTGCTAATACTATGGCACCAACCAAAGTAAGTCTTGATATAACCCTATTTAAATATTCTGTTGTAGGCCTTCCAGGTCTAATACCAGGAATAAAACCACCATTTTGCTTTAAGTTATTTGCATATTCAACTGGGTTAAATTGTATTGCAGTATAGAAATAAGTAAAGAATACAATCAATATTACATTTAATATTGAATAGATCCATACTCCTGGGCTACCTTGTGGTGATAACCATTTTGATATGAAAACTGCCCAGCTTTCAAAGAAAAATCCTAAAGTTTGTGGGAATGCTAGTAATGATGAAGCAAATATAACTGGAATAACTCCAGCCATTAATACCTTTAATGGTATATGTGTGCTTTGTCCACCATACATTTTTCTTCCTACAACTCGCTTAGCATATTGAACTGGAATTCTTCTTTGTCCTTCCTGTATTGCTACAACACCAGCTATTACAATAACAGCTATTATAGCAAATAAGATTAATTCTATCAAACTAACAGTTTTAGCATTTAACCAAAGGTTCACCGCATTATATATTCCTCCAGGTATCCTAGATATGATACCTGCAAAGATTATAAGTGATATACCATTTCCTATACCATTTTCTGTTATCTGCTCACCTAACCACATCAAGAATGCTGTACCTGCTGTAATTGTTATTACTACTACTGTAATAGGTAGAAATCCAGAGCCTATTACCGCCCCTCTAAATAACCCTACTGATATACCTATTGCTTGAACTAATGCAAAAACTACTGTTAAGTATCTAGTATATTGTGCTATTTTTTTTCTTCCTACTTCGCCTTCTTTAGCTAAAGCTTCCAAAGAAGGTATAACGATAGTTAATAATTGAATTACTATAGATGCGGTAATGTATGGATAAATATTAAGAGCGAAAATAGTCATCTGACCAAATGCTCCACCACTCATTAAGTTAAATAGTTCTAATACTCCTCCACCACTACCTTGAAATAATTCTTGAATAACATCTTTATTCATAAACGGTACTGGTATATTGGAACCTAATCTAAAAACTGCTAACATTAATAATGTAAATAGTATTTTTTTTCTTAAATCCGGAATTTTCCATGCATTTCTTAGAGTTGATAACACTTTAGATCACCTCTACCTTTCCCCCTGCAGCCTCTATTTTTTCAACAGCTGATTTGCTGAATTTGTGGGCTTTAATAGTTAGTTTTTTGTTTAACTCACCATTTCCGAGTACTTTAACGCCATCTTCTAATTTCTTTATTAGTTTTGATTCCTTTAATAATTCTGGAGTTATTTCTACTCCTTCTTCAAATCTATTTAAATCTTCTACATTTACTATAGCATAGTTTGTAGCGAATATATTAGTAAATCCTCTTTTAGGTAACCTTCTATATATTGGCATTTGTCCGCCTTCAAATCCTGGTCTTACGCCTCCGCCAGAACGTGATCTTTGGCCATTTTCACCTCTACCAGAAGTTTTACCTTGTCCTGTAGCTGTACCTCTACCAAGTCTTTTACGGCTTTTAGTGCCTCCATTTTCGTTAGGTCTTAACTCATGAAGTTTCATAGTCGCACCTCCTTACTTTAAATTACTCAACTATTTCTACCATATGGTTTACTCTGTTTACCATACCTCTTATTTGTGGATTATCTTCGTGTTCTACCACTTGACCTATTTTTCTAAGGCCTAAAGCTTCAACTGTTTTTATTTGCTTTTCAGTTTTGCCTATTTTACTTCTAATTAATTTCACTTTTATTTTAGCCAAGGTTCTCGCCCCCTAACCTATGATTTCTTCTACTGATTTTCCTCTTAGCTTTGCAACTTCTTCAGAAGTTTTAAGTCTATCCAATCCATCTATAACTGCATTTACCATATTTCTTGGATTACTTGTGCCTAAGGATTTTGTTCTAATATCTCTTACACCTGCAAGTTCTAATACGTCACGAACAGGACCACCTGCTATAACTCCTGTACCTTCTGGAGCTGGTTTCAATAATACATTACCTGCGCCAAATCTACCTATTATTTCATGTGGTATAGTAGTACCAACCATTGGCACTTTAACTAAATGTTTCTTAGCATCTTCTATAGCTTTTCTTATAGCATCTGGGATTTCAATAGCCTTGCTCATTCCTACTCCTACATAACCATTTCCATCTCCAACTACAACAAGTGCACTAAATCTAAAGTTTCTACCACCTTTTACAACTTTAGTTATACGATTTATATTAACAACTTTTTCTTGTAAATCTAATTCACTAGCATCTATACGTCCACGCTTCATTTGTTCCCCTCCTTTGTCTAAAAATTAAGGCCAGCTTCTCTTGCTCCTTCAGCTAATTCTTTTACTCTACCATGATAAATATATCCGCCTCTATCAAAAACTACAGATTCAATATTTTCTTTTTTTGCTTTTTCTGCTACAAGCTTACCTACTTCTTTAGCAGCTTCTTTGTTAGATGTGGATTCTAACTTATCTTTTAAGTCTTTATCAAGAGTGGATGCTTGAACTAAAGTAACGCCGTTAACGTCATCAATTATCTGAGCATATATATGATTTAAACTTCTATAGACATTTAATCTAGGTCTCTCAGGAGTTCCTTGTACTTTGTTTCTCATTCTAGCATGTCTTTTTGATCTTCTCTCATTTTTTCTTACTTTATTAAGCACTCTTGTTCACTCCTTTCTTTCTATTTAGCAGTTTTACCTTCTTTACGTCTTACTCTTTCACCTTCGTATCTTATACCTTTACCTTTGTATGGCTCTGGTTTTCTTAATTCTCTTATAACTGCTGCGTAATTCCCTACTTTTTGCTTATCTATTCCTTTAACTATTATCTTAGTGTTCGCTGGAACTTCAGTCTCGATTCCTTCTGGATCTTCCATTTCTACTGGATGTGAAAAACCTAAATTCAAGTTTAATTTTTTACCTTGTTTTTGTGCACGGTAACCTACACCTTGTATTTCTAATTTTTTTTCATATCCCTTAGTAACACCAATAATCATATTATCTATTAGTGTTCTTGTAAGTCCGTGAAGGGATTTATGTCTTTTATTTTCAGTAGGACGACTTACTGTTATTTCATTATCTTTTATTTCTATATTCATATCTTTTTCTAATTGTTGTTCTAATGTTCCTTTTGGTCCCTTAACTACCATGTAGTTTTTATCATCTAATTTAACCTCAACACCTTCAGGTATCTCTATTGGTTTAAGACCTATTCTTGACATAATTGCACCTCCTCATAGATCTAATAATCTATTACCATACGTAGCAGATTACTTCTCCACCTACGTCGTTCTTTTTAGCTTCTTTATCAGTTAATATACCTTTTGAAGTAGAAAGTATTGCTATTCCTAGCCCTCCTAAAACTCTTGGTATTTCATCTTTTTTAGCGTATACTCTAAGTCCTGGTTTTGATATTTTCTTAAGTCCAGTTATTACCTTTTCATTATCTCTGCTATATTTAAGTTGCACTCTTATTATTCCTTGTTTACCATCTTCGATCACATCATAGCCCTTTACAAAACCTTCATTTAATAATATCTCAGCTATTGCTTTCTTGATGTTAGAAGCAGGAATATCTACTGTATCGTGCTTTTGACGATTAGCATTTCTTATTCTTGTTAACATATCAGCGATTGGATCTGTCATTGCCATTAGAGTTACCTCCTTCCACTCTCGTTTATTCTTACCAACTTGCTTTCTTTACCCCTGGTATTTGTCCTTTATATGCTAGTTCTCTAAAACATATACGACATACACCAAATTTTCTTAAATAACCATGAGGTCTTCCGCAAATTCTGCATCTATTATATTCTTGTGTACTATATTTTGCTTTTCTTTGTTGCTTTAATTTCATAGCTTTCTTTGCCACATAAATCCCTCCTTATTATTTTTTAAAGGGCATTCCCATAAGAGCTAAAAATTCTCTTGCTTGCTCATCATTTTCAGCAGTAGTTACTATAATTATATCCATTCCATTAATTCTATCAACTTTATCATATTCAATTTCAGGGAATATTAATTGTTCTTTTATGCCTAAAGCATAATTTCCTCTTCCATCAAAAGATGTTTTAGAAACACCTCTAAAGTCTCTAACTCTTGGTAAAGCAATATTCATTAATTTATCTAAAAAATCGTACATTCTAGTTCCTCTTAGAGTAACTTTCGCTCCTACTGGCATACCTTCACGAATCTTAAAGTTAGAAACAGACTTTTTCGCTTTAGTTGTTACAGGTTTTTGTCCTGTTATAGTTTTAAGCTCTTCTATAGCTGTTTCTAAAGCTTTTGGATTATCTTTTGCTAATCCCATACCTATATTGATTACTATCTTTTCTAATTTTGGTACTTCCATTACATTGTTATAATTGAATTTTTCTACAAGTGATGGTACTACATCATTTGTATACTTTTCTTTTAAACGTGATGTCATAACCTATCCTCCTTCCATGAAACTTAGTCGATTACTTCGCCGCTTTTCTTACTTACTCTTACTTTCTTTCCATTATCTAACGTTTTATATCCTACTCTTACACCTTGATCATCAGCTTTGCTCCAAACCATAACATTTGATGCATGAATAGCGCCTTCTTGATGTACTATACCACCTTGTTGCATTTGTTGACTAGGCTTTTGATGTTTAGTTATCATGTTGACGCCTTCAACTAATACTCTATTTTTCTTAGGAATAACTTGTAACACTTTACCTTTTTTACCTTTATCTTTACCTGCTATAACTACAACAGTGTCTCCTTTTTTCACGTGCATTCATTACACCTCCCTTTATAATACTTCAGGTGCTAGTGAGATTATCTTCATGAAGTTTCCGTCTCTTAGTTCTCTTGTTACAGGACCAAAGATACGAGTTCCTGCTGGCTGTTTGTCATCTTTTACAATAACAGCAGCATTTTCATCAAATCTAATATAACTTCCGTCATCTCTTCTTAGACCTTTTGTAGTTCTTACTACTACTGCTTTTACTACGTCACCTTTTTTAACAACACCGCCGGGTGTTGCTGTTTTAACAGAAGCAACTATTATATCTCCAACATTTGCATATTTTCTTCTTGTACCACCTAAAACTTTTATACACAATAACTCTTTTGCACCAGAGTTATCTGCTACTTTTAAGCGAGATTCAACTTGAATCATATATTACCCTCCCTTCAGTTCTGTAAGGATTATTTAACTTTTTCTATAATTTCTACTAATCTCCATCTTTTTTGCTTACTTAATGGTCTAGTTTCCATGATTTTCACCTTATCACCTATGTTACACTCATTATTTTCATCATGGGCTTTAAATTTTGTTGTTTTCTTAACTTGCTTTCCATAAAGTGGGTGAGAAATAAATGTTTCTACTCCAACTACTATTGTTTTATCCATTTTATTGCTCATAACTTTACCTGTTCTTACTTTTCTATTTGCTCTTTCCATTAATTAGCCCTCCTTTCATGGAACTATTAAGCCTTTAATTCTTTTAGTTCGCGTTCTCTTGTTATAGTCTTCACTCTTGCTATATCTTTTCTTACAACTTTTATTCTCATAGGATTATCAAGTTGTCCAGTAGCTAACTGGAATCTTAAGTTGAATAACTCAGACTTTAACTCAGCTAGCTTGTTTTCCAATTCATTTTTTGTCATTTCACGTAGTTCACTAGCTTTCATTAGCTTCACCACCCTCATCACGAGTTACAAATTTACATTTAATAGGTAGTTTATGCATTGCTAATCTCATAGCTTCTCTTGCTAATTCTTCAGATACTCCAGCTATCTCAAACATTATCCTACCTGGCTTTACAACGGCTACCCAGTACTCTGGTGAACCCTTACCTTTACCCATACGAGTTTCAGCAGGTTTCTTAGTCACTGGTTTATCTGGGAAGACTTTTATCCAAATCTTTCCACCTCTTTTTACGTGCCTTGTCATAGCCCTTCTTGCTGCCTCTATTTGATTTGATGTAATCCAACCTGGCTCTAAAGCCTGAATTCCATACTCTCCATAAGTAATAGTATTTCCTCTGGTTGCTTTACCTTTCATTCTTCCTCTATGCTCTTTACGATGCTTTACTCTTTTAGGCATTAACATGACCTATTCCTCCTTCCTTAAGGGATTACTGTTCTTCTTTAACTGGAAGAACTTCTCCTTTATATATCCAAACTTTAACACCAATTTTTCCATAAGTTGTATCAGCTTCTGCAAATCCATAATCAATATCTGCTCTAAGTGTTTGTAGAGGTATAGTACCTTCACTATATCCTTCAGTTCTTGCCATATCTGCACCATTCAATCTACCAGCTACTGAAGTTTTAATACCTTCTACTCCAGTTCTCATTGTTCTTTGAATACTTTGCTTCATAGCTCTTCTGAAAGATACTCTTCTTTCAATTTGTGATGCAATATTCTCTGCAACTAATTGAGCATCTTTTTCTGGAACTTTTACTTCTTCAACATTTACAACAACTTTTTTATCAGTCATTTTTTCTAAATCTTTTCTTAATGATTCTACTCCTGAACCACCTTTTCCTATAACCATACCCGGCTTAGCAGTATAAACATTAAGTTTTATTCTATTTGCCGCTCTTTCAATTTCTATTTTAGAAATTCCAGCAATAAACATTTTTTTCTTAACATATTTACGTATCTTATTGTCTTCTACTAAATAATCCGCAAAGTTTTTCTTATCTGCGTACCATCTTGAATCCCAATCTTTTATTACTCCGACTCTTAAACCATGTGGGTTAACTTTTTGACCCATTCGTATCCCTCCTTTTCTTATTCTCTTTCTTTAACTACTACACCTATATGACTAGTTCTTTTTCTAATTTGAAAAGCTCTACCTTGAGCTCTCGGTCTCCATCTTTTAAGTGTTGGACCTTGATTTGCATAAACTTCTGATATATATAAATTATCTCTATCTAAATCAAAATTATTCTCAGCATTTGCTACTGCTGATTTTAGAACCTTTTCTAATTTATCTGCGCCTTTTCTAGGAGTGAATTTTAATATAGCAAGTGCTTCGTCTACATTTTTTCCCCTTACTAGATCAGCAACGATTTGAACTTTCCTAGGTGAAATTCTAACATGTTTAGCTATTGCTTTAGCTTCCATTTTCGTCCCTCCTCACATCAAAATCCTTCTTATATTATCTAAGTGATGTTTTCTTCTCTGTATCTCCATGTCCTCTGAATGTTCTAGTTGGAGCAAACTCACCTAGTTTATGACCAACCATATCTTCAGTAATATATACCGGAACATGCTTTCTACCGTCATAAACCGCTATAGTGTGTCCTATCATTTGAGGAAATATAGTTGAACGACGTGACCATGTCTTTATTACTTTTTTATCATTCTTCTCATTTAATTCTTCAACCTTTTTCATTAAATGATCATCTACAAAAGGTCCTTTCTTTAATGATCTACCCATTAAAGTGCCTCCTTTCAACTGTTATTATCTACCGATTAGTTACTTTCTTTTTCTTGATCTTACAATATACTTATCAGATTTCTTATTTTTCTTACGAGTTTTATATCCAAGTGTAGGCTTACCCCATGGAGTTACTGGAGATGGTCTACCTATAGGAGTTCTACCTTCACCACCACCGTGTGGATGATCGTTAGGGTTCATAACACTACCTCTTACAGTAGGTCTAATTCCCATGTGTCTCTTTCTACCAGCTTTACCTATAGTAATATTTTCATGATCTATATTACCCACTTGACCTATAGTTGCTCTACATTCAATTCTTACCATTCTTACTTCTCCAGATGGTAATTTAACTTGAGCATAATTACCTTCTTTAGCAGTTAATTGCGCAGAGTTACCTGCTGAACGAACTAATTGACCACCCTTACCTGCTTTAAGTTCTACATTATGAATCGTTGAACCTACTGGTATAAATTTAAGTGGTAATGCATTACCTATTTTGATATCTACATCTTCACCTGATTCTACAATATCTCCTACCTTTAATTTGTTAGGAGCTAATATATATCTCTTTTCACCATCTGCATAATGAATTAGCGCTATATTTGCTGTTCTATTTGGATCATATTCTATTGTAGCTACCTTACCAGGTACGCCATCTTTATTTCTTTTAAAATCAATTATTCTATATTTTCTTTTTGCTCCGCCACCTCTATGACGTATAGTTATCTTACCTTGACTATTTCTTCCAGACTTTTTGTTTAAAGAAGTTAAAAGTGATTTTTCTGGTTGGTCTGTTGTTATTTCATCAAAAGTAGAAACTGTCATTTGTCTCAAGGCTGGTGAAGTAGGTCTAAATTTTTTAATACCCATTATGTTTCCCTCCTTCTTACTAACTATTTATTACATACCTTCGAAGAATTCAATCGCTTTACTATCTTCAGTTAAAGTTACCACAGCTTTTTTCCAGCTTGGTCTTCTTCCAATATTTCTTCCCATTCTCTTAAGTTTTCCAGTCATATTCATTGTGTTGACCTTACTTACTTTAACATCAAATATTTTTTCAACCGCTTTTTTTACTTCAGTTTTGTTGGCTCTTTTATCCACTACAAAAGTGTACTTACCTTCAGCCATATCATTCATACTTTGTTCTGTTACTACAGGTCTTCTTATTATATCATGTGGATTACGCATTAAGCATACACCTCCTCCACTTTTTTAACAGCATCTTTAGTTATGATAAAAGCATCATATTTTAATATGTCATATACATTTATTGTATTAACTAATGCAGTTTGCACACCTTCAATATTTCTTGCTGATTTAATTACATTCTCATCTTTTCTATCCATAACTATAAGAGCTTTTTTGTTTGCATTTAAATTTTTCAAGATATTTGCCATTTCTTTTGTTTTAGGTTGATCCATTTTCATTTCATCAACAACAAACAATTCATTATCTAAAACTTTAGAACTTAAAGCTGATTTCATAGCAAGTCTTCTAACTTTTTTCGGTACACTATAGCTATAATCTCTTGGTTTTGGAGCGAATGTTACACCGCCACCTACCCAATGTGGTGCTCTTATACTTCCTTGACGAGCTCTACCTGTACCTTTTTGTCTCCAAGGCTTTCTTCCTCCACCTCTTACTTCAGCTCTAGTTTTAACAGATTGAGTTCCTTGTCTTTTATTAGCTAATTGATTTTTTACTACTTCATATAATACATGTTTATTTACTTCTACTCCGAACACATTATCATTTAATTCTATATCATCGATTTGCTCACCTGATACGTTATATAAAGCTACTTTAGGCATTTCATATCCTCCCTTCTATAGAACTTATTTAGAAGCCTTTACGCTTTCTTTTATTGTTAATAATCCACCCTTAGGTCCAGGTATTGCACCTTTCACAAGTAATAAATTATTTTCCGTGTCAATTTTAACTATTTCCAAGTTTTGAATTGTTACTTTTTTATGACCCATATGTCCTGGTAATTTTTTACCTTTAAACACTCTTGATGGATCTGATGAAGCTCCCATTGAACCTGGTCTTCTATGATATTTTGAACCATGTGTTTCAGGTCCTCTTGATTGTCCGTGTCTTTTAATAACACCTTGGAATCCCTTACCTTTTGAAACACCACTTACATCAATCATATCTCCCGATTCAAACAAGTCAACTTTTAGCTCATCTCCTATATTGAAATTAGATGCATCTTCAGTTCTAAATTCAACTAAATGCTTTTTAAAATCAACTTGAGCTTTACTAAAATGTCCTTTTATAGGCTTATTCACTTTCTTTTCTTTTATGTCTGAATATCCTACTTGAACAGCATTATACCCATCAATGTCTGTAGTTTTAACTTGCACTACATTCATCGGGCCTGCTTCTACAACCGTCACAGGAACCACTTTTCCTTCTTCAGTAAAGATTTGAGTCATTCCTATTTTCTTTCCTAATATACCTTTCATTCAATACACCTCCTGTTTTCTTACAGCGGATTACCTTTACAGTAATCATTCTAAGTAAGGTGTTAACCATACTTATTCCATTTAACAATTATAATTTAATTTCAATATCAACACCTGCTGGTAAATTAAGTTTCATTAATGAATCAACAGTATTTGGTGTTGGGCTTAAAATATCGATTAATCTCTTATGAGTTCTTTGTTCAAACTGCTCTCTAGAGTCTTTGTACTTATGCACAGCTCTTAATATTGTAATAACTTGCTTTTCTGTTGGTAACGGTACCGGACCTGAAACCTTAGCACCAGTTCTTTTAGCAGTTTCTACTATTTTTTCAGCAGATGCATCCAAAACATTGTGATCATAAGCTTTTAATCTTATTCTTATCTTTTGTTTCCCTTTAGAATTATTAGCCATTTACGATTCCCTCCTTCTATCGCATGTTTATTTACATACGACAAGGTTTTACCGATACACTTATCCAGGTGTTTTCTAATGTAAAAAAGATAAATGTTCAGGCAAAGCCTGCCGCCCAATTAGTAATTGGACATTCTCAGCAAAAATTCCCTGCAAGACGCAGCTACCTCTTGCCTCATCGCATGTCAATCGCATACTTTAATATTTTAACTTAAAAATACACAAATTACAAGGGTTATTTTCATTTTTTTTATTTTTTTTATTAAATTAAAAGAAGGGCTTCCCCTTCTTTTAATTTATTTATATTATTACTCTATTATCTCACTAACTACTCCAGCTCCAACTGTTCTTCCACCTTCACGTATAGCAAATTTAAGTCCTTTTTCCAT